>NZ_JBFOCW010000033.1:0-122167 GCF_040908005.1 Aeromonas sp. s1(2024)
CAGTAGAGGCAGTAGAGGCAGTAGAGGCAGTAGAGGCAGTAGAGGCAGTAGAGGCAGTAGAGGCAGTAGAGGCAGTAGAGGCAGTAGAGGCAGTATCAGAATCCACCAAAAGAAAAGCCGGGACAAGCCCGGCTTTTTCTTTTATCACTCAGCAGCTGCTTCAGCAGCGGCCGGGCGGTCTACCAGCTCAATGTAAGCCATAGGAGCGTTGTCGCCAGCACGGAAACCGCATTTCAGAATGCGAGTATAACCGCCGGCGCGCTCCAGGTAGCGCGGGCCCAGTTCATTGAACAGCTTAGCCACGATCGCGTTATCGCGAGTACGGGCAAATGCCAGGCGACGATTAGCAACGCTATCAGTCTTGGCAAGGGTGATCAGCGGTTCAACTACACGACGCAGCTCTTTTGCCTTAGGCAGAGTCGTCTTGATGATCTCATGACGAACCAGGGAGCTGGCCATGTTGCGGAACATAGCCTGACGATGGCTGCTGTTCCGGTTCAGTTGACGACCACTCAAACGATGGCGCATGACCTTATCCTTCTAACTAAATCTGTGAAACCCGTAATCTGGATTACTCGTCAGCGATGCTGGCGGGCGGCCAGTTCTCAAGGCGCATGCCAAGAGACAGACCACGGGAGGCCAACACGTCCTTGATCTCAGTCAGGGACTTCTTACCGAGGTTAGGAGTCTTAAGCAACTCAACTTCGGTACGCTGTACCAGATCACCAATATAGTGGATAGCTTCTGCCTTCAGACAGTTCGCTGAACGAACTGTCAGCTCCAAATCATCGACAGGACGCAGCAGAATCGGATCAAACTCGGGTTTCTCTTCTTTCTTCTCGGGCACGCTGACATCGCGCAGATCCACGAAGGCTTCCAGTTGCTCTGCCAGAATAGTGGCTGAACGACGGATGGCTTCTTCCGGATCCAGAGTACCATTGGTCTCCATGTCGATAACCAGCTTGTCCAAGTCGGTGCGCTGTTCCACACGTGCCGCCTCGACATTGTAGGCGATGCGAACGATGGGGCTGAACGCGGAGTCCAGCAGCAGGCGACCGATAGGACGCTCTTCATCATCGTTGTGAACACGAGCAGAAGCAGGCACATAACCACGACCGCGCTGAACTTTCAGGCGCATGCTGATCTCAGCATTTGCACCAGTCAGGTGGCAGATTACGTGCTCCGGGTTTACGATCTCGACTTCATCACCGTGAGTGATATCACCAGCGGTAACGGGGCCTGTTCCAGACTTGGTCAGGGACAGAGTTACCTCGTCCTTGCCTTCCAGCTTCACAGCGATACCTTTCAGGTTGAGCAGGATTTCAAGAATGTCTTCCTGTACACCTTCTTTGCTGCTGTACTCGTGCAGTACTCCGTCGATCTCGACTTCAGTAACCGCACAACCGGGCATAGATGACAGCAAAATACGACGCAGGGCATTGCCCAGCGTGTGGCCAAAGCCACGCTCAAGCGGCTCGAGAGTCACTTTCGCGTGAGTCGGGCTAACTTGCTCGATGTCAACTAGCCGCGGTTTAAGAAAATCTGTTACAGAACCCAGCATTGTGTCCTCTCTTTAGAAGCTAGCTTTACTTGGAGTAAAGCTCGACGATCAGCTGTTCGTTAATGTCGGCAGACAGGTCGGAACGCTCCGGCAGGCGCTTGAAGGCACCTTCCATCTTAGCAGCGTCAACCTCTACCCAAGTCGGCTTCTCGCGCTGACCAGCAACTTCCAGGGAAGCTTTGATACGCGCTTGCTTCTTAGCCTTCTCGCGAACGCAGATCACGTCCTCAGGGGATACCTGGAAAGAAGGAACATTCACAACGCGGCCGTTTACCATGATGGCTTTGTGGCTCACCAGCTGACGAGATTCAGCACGAGTGGCGCCGAAGCCCATGCGGTAGACGACGTTGTCCAGACGACCTTCCAGCAGCTGCAACAGGTTTTCACCGGTGTTACCCTTTTGACGGGCAGCGTCGCGGTAGTAGTTGCGGAACTGTTTTTCCAATACGCCGTAGATACGACGTACTTTTTGTTTCTCGCGCAGTTGCACACCGTAGTCGGACAGACGCGCTTTACGCGCACCGTGTTGACCAGGAACGGTGTCAATCTTGCACTTAGAATCAATCGCACGAACACCAGACTTCAGGAAGAGGTCGGTGCCCTCACGACGGCTAAGCTTAAGCTTAGGACCGATATATCTTGCCATCTTCTTTCTCCAACAATCCTAGACCAAGTAGCTACAGCGTTACACGCGGCGCTTCTTGGGAGGACGACAACCGTTGTGCGGGATCGGAGTCACATCAGTAATGTTAGTGATGCGGAAACCAGCCGCGTTCAGAGCGCGGATGGAAGACTCACGACCGGGACCCGGACCTTTGACCATGACTTCCAGGTTCTTCACGCCGTATTCTTTGGCGATCTCACCAGCACGCTCAGCAGCTACCTGGGCAGCAAACGGAGTGGACTTACGGGAACCACGGAAACCGGAACCACCAGAGGTAGCCCAAGACAGAGCATTGCCCTGACGGTCAGTAATGGTCACGATTGTGTTGTTGAAAGATGCATGAACGTGCGCAATACCGTCGCTCACTTGCTTTTTAACGCGCTTGCGAGCACGAGTCGGAGTTTTAGCCATTTTCTACCTTCCCGTTACTTCTTGATAGCCTTGCGCGGACCCTTACGGGTACGAGCGTTGGTCTTGGTACGTTGACCACGAACAGGCAGGCTACGACGGTGACGCAAACCACGGTAGCAACCCAGATCCATCAATCGCTTGATGTTCATGGAAATCTGACGACGCAGGTCACCTTCAACGGTGAATTTACCTACTTGTTCACGCAGACTCTCGATCTGAGCTTCGTCCAGGTCTTTAATTTTCACATTCTCAGCGATACCGGCTGCGGCACAGATGGCCTTGGAGCGGGTACGACCGACGCCATAAATAGCAGTCAACGCAATGACTGCATGTTTATGGTCAGGAATGTTAATGCCAGCGATACGGGCCACTATTCACTCCTACATATAGTAGATAACGACCACCACAAAGCCCGTGAGCGGATACGTGGCGGTCAACCAATACACAACAAAAGTTGGCTGGCTATATTAGCCAGCACAACTATTTGTTGCAAGTACTAACCGTAAAAAATTAGCCTTGGCGCTGTTTATGCTTTGGCTCGCTGCAAATCACACGCACCACACCGTGACGCTTGATGATTTTGCAGTTACGGCAGATTGCCTTAACGGAAGCACGAACTTTCATTGCTTAACTCCGTAACTACGCCGACCTTTAGCGGCCGTAGCCCTTCAGGTTGGCCTTCCTCAGGACGTCGCCATATTGATGAGACATCATATGGGTTTGAACCTGAGCCATGAAGTCCATGATAACTACCACGATAATCAGCAGCGAGGTGCCACCGAAGTAGAACTGTACGTTCCAGGCAGTCATCAGGAACTGGGGTACCAGACAGATAAAGGTAATATAGAGCGCACCTGCCAATGTCAGGCGAGTCATAACCTTATCGATGTAACGTGCTGTCTGCTCGCCCGGGCGGATCCCCGGGATAAAGGCTCCACTCTTCTTCAGGTTATCTGCTGTCTCGCGGGGGTTGAACACCAGCGCGGTATAGAAGAAGCAGAAGAAGATAATGGCTGCTGCATAGAGCATCTCGTACAAGGGCTGACCCGGCTGCAGGACCATAGAGACCTGTTGCAGAATGTCAGCGATCTTGCCCTCGCCCTGACCAAACCAGGAGGTAATGGTACCCGGGAAGAGGATGATGCTGGATGCGAAAATCGCAGGAATCACACCGGCCATATTCACTTTCAACGGCAGGTGTGTGCTTTGCGCAGCGAATACCTGGCGGCCTTGTTGACGCTTGGCATAGTTAACGACGATACGACGCTGACCACGCTCCACGAACACCACAAAGTAAGTCACAGCGAAAACAATCAAGCCCAGCAACAACAACAGCAGGATGTGCAATTCCCCTTGACGTGCCTGTTCGGCCGTAGCGCCAATGGCATGAGGCAGACCGGCGACGATACCTGTGAAGATAATCAACGAGATACCATTACCAATCCCACGCTCGGTAATCTGTTCACCCAACCACATCAAGAACATGGTACCGGTGACCAGACTCACAACGGCTGTGAAATAGAAGCCCAAACCCGGATGAGTCACGAGTCCTTGCATCATATTCGGCAGACCTGTTGCAATACCAATGGCCTGGAACGTTCCCAAAACCAGCGTGCCCCAACGGGTATATTGGCTAATCTTGCGACGGCCGGATTCACCTTCTTTCTTGAGTTCAGCAAGAGCAGGGTGAACCACAGTCAGCAACTGGATAATGATCGACGCCGAAATGTACGGCATGATCCCCAGTGCAAGAATAGAAGCACGCGAGAGTGCACCACCACTGAACATGTTGAACATCTCAATGATGGTGCCCTTCTGTTGTTGGAACAACTCGGCCAGTACGGCGGCGTCAATACCAGGGATCGGCACATAAGAGCCTGCACGGAACACGATAATTGCCCCGAGAACGAAGAGCAGACGGCTCTTCAGTTCGCTCAGACCACCTTGTGCTTTAACATCCAATCCTGGTTTCTTAGCCATTGTACTGATTATTCCTCGATTTTACCGCCAGCGGCCTCGATGGCTGCACGTGCACCCTTGGTGACGGACAGACCACGAACGGTCACAGCACGGTCAATGTTGCCAGACAGAACAACTTTAGCGAACACGATGTTTTTGGTAATAACACCGGCTTGCTTCAGAGTGCTCACGTCGACCACATCACCTTCTACCAGGGCGATTTCGTTCAGGCGCACTTCGGCAGAAACCAAAGATTTGCGAGAGAAGAAACCGAACTTCGGCAGACGGATTTTCAAAGGCATCTGGCCGCCTTCGAAACCGTTGCGGACCTTGCCGCCACCGGAACGAGAGGTTTGACCTTTAACACCACGACCACCGGTCTTGCCCAGACCAGAACCGATACCACGGCCCGGACGGTGCTTGACGCGCTTGGAGCCAGCGGCCGGAGACAGAGTATTCAGACGCATGCTTAGCCCTCCACCTTAACCATGTAATAAACTTGGTTGATCATGCCGCGTACGCAGGGAGTATCTTCCAGCTCAACGGTGTGACCAATGCGACGCAGACCCAGACCACGCAGAGTCGCCTTGTGCTTTGGCAGACGGCCGATAGAGCTGCGAGTTTGAGTTACTTTTACAGTGTTAGCCATGTCGCATTACCCCAGAATTTCTTCAACGCGCAGACCACGCTTGGCCGCGATCTGTTCCGGTGATTGACCGTGAACCAGAGCGTCGACAGTTGCGCGAACAACGTTGATTGGGTTGGTGGAACCGTAGGTCTTGGCCAGCACGTTGTGGATACCAGCAACTTCCAGTACGGCACGCATGGCGCCGCCTGCAATGATACCAGTACCTTGGGAGGCCGGCTTCATGAACACGGTGGAACCAGAGTGAACGCCACGCACCGGGTGGTGCAGGGTGCCGTTGTTCAGCTCAACCTTGTTCAGGTTACGCTTAGCCTGTTCCATCGCCTTTTGAATGGCGGCCGGAACTTCACGGGCCTTACCGTAACCGTAACCTACACGGCCGTTACCATCACCCACCACGGTCAACGCGGTGAAGGACATGATACGACCACCTTTAACAGTTTTCGAAACACGGTTTACTGCAATGAGCTTTTCTTGCAGTTCGCCGGCTTGAGATTCGACTTTAGCCATCTTCGACTCCTAGCTTAGAACTGAAGACCAGCGTCACGAGCAGCGGCAGCCAGAGCGGCTACACGACCGTGATACTTGAAACCGGAACGATCGAAAGATACGTTCTGAACGCCTTTGGCAATAGCACGCTCAGCGATAGCCTTACCTACAGCGGTAGCAGCATCTGCGTTACCGGTGTATTTCAGAGCTTCACTGATGGCTTTCTCTACTGTGGAAGCAGAGGCCAGAACTTCGGAACCGTTGGCTGCAATAACCTGCGCATAGATATGACGCGGGGTACGGTGAACAACCAGACGGGTAGCTCCCAGTTCCTGCATCTTTTTCCGAGCACGAGTAGCACGACGGAGACGAGCTGCTTTCTTGTCCATAGTGTTACCTTACTTCTTCTTAGCTTCTTTAGTACGCACTTGCTCGTTGGCATAGCGTACACCCTTGCCCTTGTAGGGCTCCGGAGCGCGGTAAGCACGGATATCGGCGGCGACTTGGCCAACCAGCTGCTTGTCCACACCACGCAGAACGATCTCGGTGGCGGACGGACATTCAGCGGTGACACCAGCCGGCAGCGCATGCTCTACCGGGTGAGAGAAGCCCAGTGCCAGCGCAACAGCATTGCCCTTGATGGAGGCTTTGTAACCTACACCAACCAGCTGCAGCTTGCGCTCGAAGCCTTGGGTAACACCGACTACCATGTTGTTGACCAATGCACGGGCAGTACCGGCCTGAGCGTCAGCACCAGCGATGCCGTCGCGCGGGGCGAACTTCAGTACATTGTCTTCTTTGGTCACTTCTACACCGGCGTGGATGGAACGAACCAGGGAACCCTTGCCACCTTTGATGGACAGTTCTTGGCCGTTCAGAGTCACCTCTACGCCAGCAGGAATAGTGACGGGTGCCTTAGCAACGCGAGACATTTCCGACCTCCTATTAAGCGACGTAGCAGATGATCTCACCACCCATGCTTGCCTTGCGGGCAGCACGGTCGGTCATCACACCTTTAGACGTGGACACGATAGCAACACCGAGACCGCCCATGACTTTCGGCAGATCAGTAGTGCGCTTGTAAATACGCAGGCCGGGACGGCTCACGCGTTGGATCAGTTCTACAACCGGCTTGCCCTGGAAATACTTCAGTTCGATTTCCAGTTCCGGTTTCACGTCACCAGCTACGTTGTAGCCAGCGATGTAACCTTCTTCTTTCAGCACTTTGGCGATAGCCACTTTCAGCTTGGAAGAAGGCATGGAAACCGCAACTTTGCTCGCCGCCTGACCGTTACGGATGCGGGTCAGCATATCCGCGATCGGATCTTGCATGCTCATAGTCTAACTCCCGAGATTCTTACCAAGAGGCCTTTTTGAGGCCCGGAATTTCGCCCTTCATGGCATGCTCACGCACCTTGATGCGAGAGAGGCCAAACTTCCGCAGGAAACCGTGCGGACGACCAGTGATGTTGCAACGGTTACGCTGGCGGGACGGACTGGAATCACGGGGCAGCTGTTGCAGTTGCAAGACAGCATCCCAACGCGCTTCTTCAGAAGCGTTCATATCAACGATGATAGCTTTCAGCTCGGTACGCTTGGTCGCGAACTTGGCTGCCAGCTTCGCACGCTTTGCTTCACGTGCTTTCATGGATGTTTTAGCCATAACCCTAACCTTACTTGCGGAATGGGAAGTTAAAGGCAGCCAGCAGAGCACGGCCTTCTTCATCGGTATTCGCGGAAGTGGTGATGGTGATATCCAGACCACGGACGCGATCGACCTTGTCATAGTCGATTTCCGGGAAGATGATTTGCTCACGCACGCCCATGGAGTAGTTACCACGGCCATCGAACGCCTTGGCGTTCAGACCACGGAAGTCACGGATACGCGGTACGGAGATGCAAATCAGCCGTTCCAGGAACTCCCACATACGCTCGCCACGCAGGGTTACTTTACAACCTATCGGGTAGCCTTCACGAATCTTGAAGCCCGCAACAGATTTGCGTGCTTTGGTGATCAGCGGTTTCTGACCGGAAATGGCAGCCATATCGGCAGCAGCATTTTCCAGCAACTTCTTGTCAGAGATCGCTTCACCAACACCCATGTTCAGGGTGATTTTCTCGATCCGAGGGACTTGCATGATAGTCTTGTAACCGAACTGCTTGGACAGTTCATTTACTACATCGGATTTGTAGTAATCATGCAGTTTCGCCATCGTTAAACTCCAATTACTTCACAAGTTCGCCGGTGGATTTGAAGAAACGGACTTTCTTGCCGTCTTCAATCCGGAAACCAACGCGGTCAGCCTTGCCAGTGGCAGAGTTGAACAGCGCGACGTTAGATACATCGATGGGGGCTTCTTTGGTGACGATGCCGCCAGCCTGACCCAGTGCGGGTACCGGCTTTTGGTGTTTCTTCACCTGGTTGATGCCTTCCACGATTACCTTACCTTTTGCAATCAGGACTTGAGTGACTTTGCCACGCTTGCCCTTGTCTTTGCCGGTAAGAACAATTACTTCGTCTTCGCGACGGATTTTAGCTGCCATCGTTCGACTCCTTACAGTACTTCGGGTGCCAGGGACACAATCTTCATGAACTTCTCGTTACGGAGTTCACGGGTCACCGGGCCAAAAATACGAGTACCGATTGGCTGTTGGTTGTTGTTAAGCAACACAGCCGCATTGTTGTCGAAACGGATGACAGAGCCGTCCGGACGACGAACGCCTTTACGGGTGCGTACGACCACCGCGTTATACACATCACCTTTCTTCACTTTACCGCGAGGAATGGCTTCCTTGATGGAAACCTTGATGATGTCGCCGATGCCGGCATAACGGCGGTGCGAACCACCCAGAACCTTAATACACATTACACTGCGAGCGCCGGAGTTGTCGGCAACACCCAGCATACTTTGCATCTGGATCATCTTAGTGCTCCGCTTTGTTTACTTCTTATCCCTGATGGGATCTGGCTGCCTTCAAAAGGCGCGAAACTATAACACAGCTATTTTTGAAAAGGTAGCCTAAAAAACAAACGGCCCCGATGGGGGGCCGTTTGGGCTAAAAAGTACCGAATTAGGCCTTTTCTACGACAGCAACCAGGGTCCAGGACTTGGTCTTGGACAGCGGGCGGCACTCGCGGATTTCCACGAGATCGCCAGCCTTGCACTCGTTGTTCTCGTCATGCACGTGCAGCTTGGTAGTACGCTTGATGATCTTACCGTAGATCGGGTGCTTTACCTTGCGCTCGATAGCGACGGTGATGGACTTGTCCATCTTGTCGCTAATTACACGACCTTGCAGAGTACGGATCTTGTCAGTCATTACGCACCTGCCTTCTCAGTCAGTACAGTCTTGATACGTGCGACGTCACGACGCACTTGTTTCAGAGTGTGAGTCTGAGCCAGCTGGCCGGTGGAAGCTTGCATGCGCATGTTGAATTGCTCACGCAGCAGACCCAGCAGCTCCTGGTTCAGTTCTTCGACGCTCTTTTGACGCAGATCTTGGGCTTTCATCACATCACCGTCTTAATTACGAAAGTGGTCTGAACAGACAGCTTAGCTGCGGCCAGGGCAAACGCTTCACGCGCCAGAGCCTCAGGTACACCATCCATCTCGTACAGAACCTTGCCAGGCTGGATCGGGCAAACCCAGTATTCCACGTTACCCTTACCTTTACCCATACGAACTTCGAGGGGCTTTTCGGTGATGGGCTTGTCCGGGAACACACGGATCCAGATCTTGCCTTGACGCTTAACGTGACGGGTCATGGCACGACGGGCTGCTTCGATTTGACGAGCAGTCAGTTGACCACGAGATGTCGCCTTCAGGCCAAAGGTACCGAAGGATACTTCGTTACCGGCATTGGCCAGACCGCGGTTACGACCCTTGTGGGTCTTGCGGAATTTAGTACGCTTAGGTTGCAACATTTACCGAATCTCCTTACTTGGCAGCGCGGCGCTTGTTGTCACGCTTGGGCTTCGCAGGAGCTTGCTCTTGAGCAGCGGCAGCATTGACTGCAGCCAGACCGCCCAGAACTTCGCCCTTGAAGATCCAAACTTTAACGCCGATCACACCGTAAGTGGTGTGGGCTTCAGAAGTTGCGTAGTCGATGTCGGCGCGCAGGGTGTGCAGGGGCACACGACCTTCACGGTACCATTCGGTACGCGCGATTTCAGCACCGCCCAGACGACCGGAAACTTCCACTTTGATGCCCTTGGCACCCAGGCGCATGGCGTTCTGTACGGCGCGCTTCATAGCACGACGGAACATTACGCGACGCTCCAGCTGGGAAGTGATGCTGTCGGCAACCAGTTTGCCATCCAGCTCCGGCTTGCGGACTTCGGAAATGTTGATCTGAGCAGGCACGCCAGCGATCGCGGCTACAGCTTTGCGCAGTTTTTCAACGTCTTCGCCTTTCTTGCCGATCACGACACCCGGACGAGCGGTGTGAATGGTCACACGAATGCTCTTGGCCGGACGCTCGATAGTGATCTTGGACAAGGAAGCGTTTTTCAGCTCCTTGGTCAGGAACTGGCGTACTTGGAAATCGCTGTACAGGTTGTCAGCGAAGTCTTTGGTGTTCGCGAACCAGGTAGAATTCCAAGGCTTGGTAATACCCAGGCGAATGCCATTAGGATGTACTTTCTGACCCATTGCTTATCTCCCAGCCTTAGCGTCGGATACCACTACAGTGATGTGAGCGGTACGCTTGAGGATACGATCCGCGCGACCTTTGGCACGCGGGCGGATGCGCTTCATGGAGGGACCTTCGTCTACCATGATGGTGGCAACACGCAGGGTGTCGATATCGGCACCTTCGTTGTGCTCAGCGTTGGCAATGGCAGATTCCAGCACTTTCTTCACCAGAACAGCAGCCTTTTTCGGGCTGAAGGTCAGGATGTTCAGAGCCTTGTCTACGGACAGACCACGTACTTGATCGGCTACCAGACGAGCTTTCTGGGCAGAAGTACGGGCATAACGGTGTTTAGCGATAGCTTCCATCATTTATCCCTTAGCGCTTCTTAGCCTTCTTATCAGCAGCATGGCCGCGATAAGTACGAGTCGGTGCGAATTCACCCAGTTTGTGACCGATCATTTCTTCGGTAACGAAAACCGGAACGTGCTGACGACCATTATGGACAGCGATGGTCAAACCGATCATGTTCGGGATGATCATTGAACGACGGGACCAGGTCTTAACCGGCTTTTTATCCCCGCTTTCCACCGCTTTCTCTACCTTCTTCAGCAAGTGCAGGTCGATAAATGGACCCTTCTTGAGAGAACGTGGCATGGTGATTCCTCTATGTTAACAATTACTTGTTACGACGACGTACGATGTACTTGTCGGTACGCTTGTTCTTACGGGTCTTGAAGCCCTTAGCCTTCTGGCCCCATGGGGACACAGGCTGCATGCCCTTGTTACGACCCTCACCACCACCGTGCGGGTGATCAACCGGGTTCATCGCCATACCGCGAACGGTCGGACGAATACCACGCCAGCGGTTAGCACCGGCTTTACCCAGTTGACGCAGCATGTGCTCGGAGTTACCCACTTCACCGATGGTAGCGCGGCACTCGGCCAGAACTTTACGTACTTCGCCGGAACGCAGACGCAGAGTTACATAGTTACCTTCACGAGCCAGGATCTGGATGAAAGTACCAGCGGAACGAGCCAGCTGGGCACCTTTACCAGGCTTCATCTCAACGGCGTGAACGGTAGAACCGACCGGGATGTTGCGCATCGGCAGGGTGTTACCCACCTTGATGGCAGCATCAGCACCAGAGGCGATTGCATCACCAGCTTTCAGGCCTTTCGGAGCCAGGATGTAACGACGCTCACCGTCTGCATACAGCACCAGGGCGATGTTTGCGGTACGGTTGGGATCGTATTCCAGACGCTCAACTTTGGCCGGAATGCCGTCTTTGTCGCGTTTGAAGTCGATCAGACGGTAGTGTTGCTTGTGACCACCACCGATGTGACGAGTGGTGATACGACCGTTGTTGTTACGGCCACCGGACTTGCTTTTGCTGTCCAGCAGAGCGGCGAAGGGCTTGCCCTTGTACAGCTCTTGGTTGACGATCTTGACGACGTGGCGGCGGCCCGGAGAAGTAGGCTTGCACTTAACGATTGCCATTTTTCAGAACTCCTCTTACTCGGCTGCGCCCATGAAGTCGATGTCCTGACCAGCTTTCAGGGTCACATAAGCCTTTTTCCAATCGGAACGACGGCCTACGCGTGCACCTGCGCGCTTGGTCTTACCCTTCATGTTCAGGGTACGGACGGTCTCAACTTCGACCTCGAACAGTTTCGCAACTGCAGCTTTGACTTCCGCCTTGGTGGCATCAACAGCAACTTTGAACACGATAGTGTTCTGCTTTTCTGCGACCATGGTGCTCTTTTCAGAGATGTGCGGAGCCTTCAGAACTTTCAGCAGACGCTCTTCACGGATCATGCCAGCATCTCCTCGATTTGCTTAACTGCGTCAGCAGTCATCAGAACCTTGTCGAAAGCGATCAGGCTGACCGGGTCGATACCGGCAACGTCACGCACGTCAACTTTGTACAGGTTACGAGCAGCCAGGAACAGGTTCTCATCGACTTCAGCAGTCACGATCAGAACGTCAGTCAGTTCCATTTCTTTCAGCTTGGCGATCAGTTCTTTGGTCTTCGGCGCTTCGATGCCGAACTTCTCAACAACGATCAGGCGCTCTTGACGTACCAGCTCGGACAGGATGCTACGGATAGCGCCGCGGTACATCTTCTTGTTTACTTTCTGGCTGTGATCTTGCGGCTTAGCAGCAAAGGTCACACCACCGGAACGCCAGATGGGCGAACGGATGGAGCCAGCACGGGCACGACCAGTACCCTTCTGACGCCACGGCTTTTTGCCGCCACCAGACACTTCAGAGCGAGTCAGCTGCGCACGAGTACCCTGACGGGCACCAGCGGCATATGCAACGACAACCTGGTGAACCAGAGCTTCGTTGAATTCGCGCCCGAAGGTAGTCTCGGAAACTTCAAGAGCGCTCTTGGCGTCTTTCATTACCAATTCCATTACTATCTCCTCAGACGTTACGCTTTGACGGCAGGTTTGACGATCACGTTGCCGTTGGTTGCACCCGGTACTGCGCCTTTGATGAGCAGCAGGTTGCGTTCAGCGTCAACACGAACCAGTTCCAGGTTCTGAGTCGTTACACGCTCAGCACCCATGTGACCAGCCATCTTCTTGCCCTTGAATACACGGCCCGGGGTCTGGTTTTGACCGATGGAGCCAGGTACACGGTGGGACAGGGAGTTACCGTGGGTCATATCCTGGGTACGGAAGTTCCAGCGCTTAACAGTACCGGCAAAACCTTTACCCTTGGATGTGCCGGTAACGTCTACCAGCTTAACGTCAGCGAGAAGATCTACTTTCAGCTCGCTACCAACAGTGAAAGTTTCACCGTTGTTCAGGCGGAATTCCCACAGACCGCGACCGGCTTCTACACCAGCTTTGGCGAAGTGGCCAGCTTCCGGCTTGGTTACGCGGCTGGCTTTCTTGGCGCCAGTGGTAACCTGAATAGCGTTGTAGCCGTCGGTTTCTACAGATTTGACCTGAGTTACACGGTTAGCTTCAACTTCGATAACAGTCACCGGGATAGAAACGCCATCTTCAGTGAAGATGCGAGTCATACCCACTTTGCGACCTACAAGACCGATTGTCATTGTTATCAACCTCTTTCCGTAATTAACCCAGGCTGATCTGGACGTCTACACCAGCTGCCAGATCCAGACGCATCAGAGCGTCAACGGTCTTGTCAGTCGGTTCAACGATGTCTACCAGACGCTTGTGAGTGCGGATCTCGTACTGATCACGCGCGTCTTTGTTGACGTGCGGTGAGATCAGAACGGTGAAACGCTCTTTGCGAGTCGGCAGCGGGATAGGACCGCGAACCTGCGCGCCAGTGCGCTTAGCAGTTTCAACGATTTCCGCAGTGGATTGATCGATCAGGCGATGATCAAAAGCCTTCAGGCGGATACGGATTCTTTGGTTCTGCATTGACAGAGCTCCAATAGATAAAAGAACATAAATCAACACCGCCCGACCGGGATTACTCCCGCCAGAGGTGTGATTTTTCACGTTTCCTCCCATATCGGGAGGACTGTATGGCTGGCAACTCGTAAACGGGAAGCTCAGCAAGCAGACATATCGTCTGGCTGCCTCATGGGCAAGCGGAGGGGATTATACGGATTTTTTCCACTCACGCAAGTGAAGGCGGACAGATTGTGCGCAATTTTGTGTGGCGGATGGCTCTCCCTGCGATCGGCCCATCGCCCTCGGCAAGATGGTAACGACAATGTTGCAAACAGGCTGATAGACTGCGCCCTCGCCCCAGTTTGCGGAACGCATCCCATGCTCAAGAATCAGAAGAAAGCCTACCAGTACGGGCTCTGTGCCGTCGCCCTCTGGTCCACGGTGGCCAGCGCCTTCAAGATCTCCCTCGCCTACTTTGAACCGGTACAGCTGCTGCTGGTCGCGGCCTGCACCTCGACCCTGACCCTGGGGGTGATCGTGGCCTGTCAGGGCAAACTGCCGCTACTGCTCGACTACATCAAGAGTCGCCCCCTCTACTACCTCGCTCTCGGGGTCCTGAACCCCTTCCTCTATTACCTGCTGCTGTTCAAGGCATATGATCTGCTGCCCGCCCAGCAGGCACAGACTCTCAACTACACCTGGGCCATCACCCTCAGCCTGCTGGCCGTTCCCTTCCTCGGTCAAAAGCTGCGCCGCCGCGATGGCGTCGCCATCGTGCTCGGCTATTTCGGCGCCCTGGTGATCGCCACCAGGGGGGACGTGTTCGGTCTACAGTTCGACAGCCCCCTCGGCGTCACGCTGGCGCTGGTGTCGACCCTGATCTGGGCCGGTTACTGGATCCTCAACACCCGCAATCAGGGGGATCCCGTCGTCAGCCTGCTGCTCGGCTTCCTCATCAGCCTGCCCTTCATCATCGTGGCGACCTGGTTGCTCTCGGACTTTGCCATGACCGCCTGGCAGGGATGGGCTGGCGCCATCTATGTGGGGCTGTTCGAGATGGGCTTCGGTTTCGTGCTCTGGCTGATGGCCCTGCGCCACGCCACCAACACAGCCCCCATCAGTAACCTCATCTTCATCTCGCCGTTTGCCTCTCTGGTGCTGCTCAACCTGTTGATCGGCGAAACCATTCACCCGGCAACCCCCATCGGGTTGGCTCTCATCGTCGCCGCCCTGCTTATCCAGCAACTCAAATATGGCAAGCGCTACCGCAAGGTGAGCGACCCCCACCCCTGACAGACAAAAGGGCGCATCTCTCGATACGCCCTGCTTTCAATCCATCCACTCCAGCGGCTGGTTCTTGGGTAGCCGGATCTCCACCTGCAAGCCCCCCAGTTCGGAGCGCCCCAACCTGATGGTGCCGTGATGCTGGGAGACTATCTTGGCAACGATGGCCAGCCCCAGCCCGCTGCCGCCACCGGTGCGCGCCACATTGCCCTGGGTGAAGGGCTTGAGCACCCGGGAGTAGTCCTCTTCTGCGATCCCCGGGCCATTGTCGGAGAGTCGCAGCCGCACCCAGTGGCCATCATCCCTGAGCTCGGCCTGCAACCGGGTCGCGCCATAGCGCAGGGAGTTGCCCGACAGATTGTTGAGGATACGGCGAATGCTGATGGGATGGCAGGCCACACGCACCGCCTCCTCCGGCAGGAGCAGCTCCACTTCCAGTCCCTGATCGGTCTGCATCAGCAACGCATCGTGAATGAGCTGGGTCAGGTCGACGGGCCGGGCATCGAGCCCCTCGTTCGGGCGAATGTAGTCGATGAACTGATCAATGATACCGTTCGACTCATCGATGTCCGCATTGATGCTCTCCTTGAGGTACTCATCCCCCGAGGACATCATCTCGGTCGCGAGACGAATGCGGGTGAGAGGGGTGCGCAAATCGTGGGATACCCCGGCCATCATCAGGTTGCGCTCCTCGATCAGCCCCTTGATGGAGCTCGACATGTGGTTGAAGGTGCGGGTCAGGCGGCGCACCTCCCGCGAGCCCTGCTCCCCCAGGGCATCGGGAAAGTTGCCGCGCGCCACCGCCACGGCCCCCGCTTCCAGATCCTCCAGCGGTCGCACCAGCTGACGGGCAAAACGCCAGGCTGCAAACAGGGTCACCACCAGCAAGACGCTCATATAGAGGATGAGCGGTTCGATGTCGTCATCTTCAATTTCAGTCAGGGGAATGCGCACCCACATCTGGCTGGCCTGGGGAGGCTGGATCCAGATGATGTAGTGATCCTGGATTTCAACTCTGACCCTGGTATCCCCTTTCAATTCGCGGCTGATGCTCTGCTCCAGATAGGGGTAGGGCTTGGAATCATTCAGCCCGTGCTGCTCCGCCTCGCTCTGGGTATAGATGTCGCTGCCAGTGGTCACATAGACCAGCGCCTCGGCATCTTCACTGAGCGCCAGCTGGTTGTTGTCCACCGGAAAGATGAGTTTGACCTGGTTTGCCAGCAGGTGGCTGATCTGCTTGACGGTCGGCGCCAGCAGGTAGTTGTAGAAGGTAACGTAGGAGACGACTTGATAGACCACCAGCACGGCAGCCAGAAACCAGAGCATACGGGAGAACATGCTGCCCACTTTCTTCATGCGTTCTCACCGTCCGGTACGAACACATACCCCAGACCCCAGACGGTCTGCAGATAGCGAGGCTGGGCCGGGTCCTGTTCCAGCAGGCGGCGCAGGCGGGAGACCTGCACATCAATGCTGCGCTCGGTGGCCGTGTACTCGCGACCACGGGCCAGGTTCATCAGCTTGTCACGGGAGAGCGGTTCGCGAGGATGACTCACCAGCACCTTGAGCACGGCGAACTCCCCGCTGGTCAGGGCAACCGGTTCGCCATCACGGCTCAGTTCACGGGTCGCCAGATTGAGCTGGTAGGCCCCGAAACTCACCATCTTCTCAGCCGCGGAAGGGGCGCCGGGCAGCTCCACGGTATGGCGGCGCAGCACGGCGCGGATCCGGGCCAGCAGCTCACGGGGGTTGAACGGCTTGGGCAGATAATCGTCGGCCCCCATCTCCAGACCGACGATGCGATCCACTTCGTCCCCCTTGGCGGTGAGCATCAAGACAGGGATCTGGTTGCCGGCCTCGCGCAGGCGGCGGCAGATGGAGAGGCCGTCTTCCCCCGGCAGCATCAGATCAAGCACCATCAGGCTGAAGTTTTCACGCGTCAGCAGGCGATCGGCCTGCTCCCCGTTGGCGACACCTCGCACTACAAACCCCTGCTCGGTGAGGTAGCGCTCCAGCAAGGAACGCAGTTTCAGATCGTCGTCCACCACCAGGACCTTGTATTGCTGACTCATTGCCACCTCTCTTTTCTGTCTCCCCTCATACTAGAGCCGCCCCCTGCAACCACAAAGCATAAATATGTTACCGGTTATTGCCCTCATTCGGCCCCGGAGCCGGGAAGGATGGATGGCCAGCTCTGCTTTTTGCTCGACAGCACGGCGACAATGACTAAGATCCCGAGCAACCGGATGCAATTGGCGAGGGAGTGATAACTCCATGAAAACCAAACTCATTACCCGTGAAGGCTACACCAGGCTCCGGCAGGAGCACGACATGCTCTGGCGGGAGGAGAGGCCCGATGTCACCAAAAAAGTGGCCTGGGCGGCGAGCCTGGGTGATCGCAGCGAGAATGCCGATTACCAGTACAACAAGAAACGCCTGCGGGAGATCGACCGCCGGGTTCGCTACCTGCGCAAGTGCCTGGAAGAGCTGACCATAGTCGACTACTCCCCCTCCCAGGAGGGCAAGGTCTTCTTCGGCGCCTGGGTCGAGGTAGAAAACGACGAGGGTGAGACCAAGCGCTTTCGCATCGTCGGCTATGACGAGATCTTCGGCCGCAAGGATTACATCTCCATCGACTCCCCCATGGCCCGTGCCCTGCTCAAGAAAGAGGTGGGCGATGAAGCCTTGGTGCGAACGCCAGTGGGTGACGCCTGCTGGTACGTCAATGAGATCAGCTATCCCAAATAAGCCAGGCCGACCCTGACTGCCAAATCGGCTGACAAGGCCAGGAGAGACCAAGCATGTCCGCCCACCGGGTATGAGAAACGTCATTTCTGCCGGGGTGGCATCCCGCTGCCCGACCCCATATAGTGCTCACACCCGGCGCCTTGCGGCGCCAACCGGCCCGCGCGGCAGTGGCCTGGCAGGTATCTAAAGTATCGCCAGGACAAACCCCCTGTTCGGCGACATAGCCCCACGCTGGCCAGTTAGACAGGACCCGACCAAGAGACCCTCGATGCAAAGCCACGTAATAGAACATCAGATCGCCGGTGAGCTGAATGCCCGCCCGGAACAGGTGCAGGCAGCCGTTCGCCTGCTGGACGAAGGCGCGACCGTTCCCTTCATCGCCCGTTACCGCAAAGAGGTGACCGGCGGTCTGGACGACAGCCAGCTGCGTACCCTGGAGAGCCGCCTCGGCTACCTGCGTGAACTGGCGGATCGCCGCCAGGTGATCCTGCGCTCCATTGAAGAGCAGGGCAAACTGACCCCCGAGCTGGCCCGCGAGCTGAACGACGCCGACAGCAAGACCCGGCTGGAAGACCTCTACCTCCCCTACAAGCCCAAGCGGCGCACCAAGGGGCAGATGGCCATCGAGGCGGGGCTGGAGCCACTGGCGGATTTGCTGCTGGGTGACCCCATGAAGGATCCCGAACAGGAGGCGGTTCGTTTCCTCAATGCCGAGCAGGGGATCACCGACGGCAAGGCCGCCCTCGACGGTGCCCGTTACATCCTGATGGAGCGTTTCGCCGAGCAGGCCGATCTCCTTGAGAAGTTGCGGGACTACCTGTGGCAGAACGCCACCCTGCGTGCCCGCGTGGTGGCCGGCAAGGAGCAGGAAGGGGCCAAGTTCAAGGACTACTTCGAACACGACGAACCCCTGCACAAGGCCCCCTCCCACCGGGTGCTGGCCATGTTGCGCGGCCGCAACGAGGGGATCCTCAACCTGGCGCTGGTCACCGGCGAGGATGAGGGTACCAGCCCTTGCGAGGGGATTATTGCCCATCACCTCAAGCTCAACCTGCAAAATCGCCCGGCCGACAAGTGGCTGCAAGGGGTGGTGAGCTGGACCTGGAAGATCAAGCTCTCCTTGCAGATGGAGACTGAGCTCATCGGCCGTATCCGCGAGTCAGCAGAGGAGGAGGCGATCAAGGTGTTCGCCATGAACCTCAAGGATCTGCTGATGGCGGCACCGGCCGGCATGCGTTGCACCATGGGGCTGGATCCCGGTATCCGTACCGGCGTCAAGGTGGCGGTGGTCGATGCCACCGGCAAGCTGGTCGATCACGCGACCATCTATCCGTTCGAACCCAAGCGCCAGGTTGACCAGAGTCTCAAGACCCTGAGCGAGCTGTGCCAGAAGCACAAGGTCGAGCTCATCAGCATCGGCAACGGCACCGCATCCCGGGAAACCGACCGCCTGGTGAGCGATCTGTTCGAGCGCTACCCGGCCGCCAAGGCACAGAAGATAGTAGTGAGTGAAGCGGGGGCATCGGTCTACTCCGCCTCCGAGCTCGCCTCCCAGGAATTCTCGGATCTCGACGTCTCCATTCGCGGCGCCGTCTCCATCGCCCGCCGGTTGCAGGATCCCCTGGCCGAGCTGGTCAAGATCGATCCCAAGAGCATCGGTGTGGGCCAGTACCAGCACGATGTCGGCCAGAGCCAGCTGGCCCGCCGCCTCGACGCGGTGGTCGAGGATTGCGTGAACGCTGTGGGGGTGGATGTGAATACCGCCTCGGTCGCCCTGCTCAACCGGGTTTCCGGCCTCTCCCAGACCCTGGCCCAGAACATCGTCGCCTACCGCGACGAGAACGGCGCCTTCAAGAGTCGTCAGCAGTTGCTGAAAGTTGGCCGACTCGGGCCCAAGGCATTCGAGCAATGCGCCGGCTTCCTGCGCATTCGGGGCGGCAGCAACCCGCTGGACGGCTCGGCGGTGCACCCGGAATCCTACCCGGTGGTGGAGCGGATCCTCGCCAAGCTGGAGCAGACCGTGGACAGCCTGCTCGGCAACAGCAGCCTGCTGCGCACCCTCAAGCCCACCGACTACACCGACGATCAGTTCGGGGTGCCTACCGTCACCGACATCATTGGCGAGCTGGACAAGCCCGGCCGCGACCCGCGTCCCGAGTTCAAGACCGCCACCTTCAAGGAAGGGGTGGAGAAAATCAGCGATCTGGTGCCCGAGATGGTGCTGGAGGGTGTGGTCACCAACGTCACCAACTTCGGCGCCTTCGTCGACATCGGCGTCCATCAGGACGGGCTGGTGCACATTTCTTCCCTCACCGATCGCTTCGTCAAGGATCCCCGCGAGGTGGTCAAGGCCGGTGACATCGTCCGGGTCAAGGTGCTGGAAGTCGACGTACCGCGCAAACGCATCAGTCTGACCATGCGTCTGGATGAAAAAGCCGGCCAGCCTGCACGCAAAACGGCCGAGCCGCGTCACACTGGCAACGCCCGACCGAAACAGGCGCCCCGTCAGAGCGCTCCGACCGAGGGTGCCATGGGCAACGCCTTCGCGGCTGCCCTGTCGAAACTGAAGAAATAAGCCCCCAGAATGCAAAAAAGCCCCGAAAGGGGCTTTTTCATGCCTGTACTGAGCGGGATCAAACGTCCTGACTCAGGCTATGCGGGGAGGCTGGCCTCACCGCTTGCTGATAGTGCCTGGCAATCACCTGGTTTCGATTGTCCATATAAGCACCGAGCGGGCCTGTGGTTTCCTGCCTGAGGGTCATCAGATCCTTGCGGGCCTGTGCCTCCTTGCCAGAGGCGGCACGGGCCACACTCATGTCTTGTGACGATGGTTCATCGGGAGCCAGCGCAGCGGCACGCACCTGCTGCATCTTGGCGATGGTCGCGGCGGGATCCCCGGGAATGGTCCCCATGTCGATGACCACCTCCCCCCCGGTGGCATAACGCTTGCCATCCGGCCCACGGGAAAACTGGTAGGTAGGGCTCCCCGCATGCTCGCCGCCGGCTGCCTGGTGAGCCTGCTCATGCTTGCGAACTTCGAGATCCCGTTCGACCAGCGCAGCCACCTGACGCTGCTGCTGCTTTTGCTGCTCCTGCTGTTCACCCTCCTGACGTTGTCGACGCTCCCCCTCCTCCCCCGTTGCCTCGACAAAACGGTGCGCCACCATCACGGGGCCGGTCTGGCCGTTCTCTTTCGTGGACGAGGATGGGGCGGCGGGATTGGCCTGGGCGGCCCGGGCTCTCTCTTTCTGGGAACCGACGCCTGACTCGGCGTTGGACGCCTCACTCTGGCGGCTGGGGGGCACCAGTTCTGCGCGGCGGTTGTCAGTCTGTGCCGATTCCGTCTGCGGCTGCAGTTGATTCGGAATGATGGTCGGCAGACTGACGTTGATGTTCATGTCACACCCGGATATCGATCAGGGTGCCCAGCATGTCGCTGGCCGTCTGGATCACCTTGGCGGATGCCCCGGCATGCAGCTCGGCCACCTTGAGATTCACCAGTTCATCCGGCAACTGCACCTGCTCACCCGCTGGCGTATTGAGACGGGCGATCTGGCTGGAAGCCTGGCCCGCCAACTGCTCGGCCCGTTGGAACCCCTGCACGCCCGCCGTCATGGCTGATTCGATACGCATTGGCACACTCCTCTGTAGGGTTGGCTAATTATCCATCAATCTGACGAGTTATTGAAGCCTGCCGCTCAAATCTCAGTCAATGAACCGCCGCAGGAGGGTGATGAACTGCTCTGGATGGGAGATGAAGGGGGCATGGGATGCCTTCTCCAGCACCAGACTGTGGCTGGCAGGGTAGCGCGCATCCAGCAAGGGAATGGCGGCCTTCGGCACCAGGGTATCCAGCCTGCCGTAAAGACGCAGCCAGGGCAGATCCAGGCCGATCAGTTCATCCCGCAGATCGACCTCGGCCAGCAGACCCAGACCTGCCTCCAGAGCCGCAAGCCGGGGAGCGGGTCGCTCCGCCAGCCAGTGACGCAACTGGCGAATGTCGTTTCTGGCGTGCTCGCTGCCCATGGCCTGGATCGCGAGGAAACGCTCTATGGTCTGCATGAAGTCGCCGGCCAGCATCTGGTTGAACCCCGCCAGCACCTTGGGGGCAATCCCGGGCCACTCGTCGCGGGCCATGAAGCAGGGAGAACTGGCTACGGTAATGAGAGAGTGAAGACGTTCAGGCATGGTCAGCGCCAACTGACTCGCCACCAGACCACCGAGGGACCAGCCGAGCAGATGGCATTTTTCAGGCAATATGGCCGCCACCTGCTCTGCCAGCCAGGGCAGGGTGTAGTCTGTTCCTGATTGCAGGGGGCTGTTGCCAAAGCCGGGCAGGTCCACCAGATGCAGCCGATAGTGGGCAGCCAGTTCTTGGGCAATACCGTGCCAGACGGCCCCGTTCATGCCCCAGCCATGCAACAACACCAGGTCCGGGCCCTGGCCAAACCGCTCAACCGATACGCTCATCTAGACTCAAGATCCCTGTTTATCTGCTTGGAGCCTGCATGTTAAAGCGGCTGCTCGCCAAAGCAAGTCCGATCCTTGGCACCCAGTCCGACTGGCTCGGTCTGTGCCTGCTCTGTCGCCAACCCTGTGACGAGACGCCTTTGTTGTGCTCCTGGTGCCGCCACGCCCAGCACCAGCACGACAGACGATGCCTGATGTGCGCAGTACCGCTGCCGGAGCAACATCGCGAGAGCGAACTGCTGTGCGGACGATGCCAGCGCAGACCCGCCCCCTGGGAGCGTTTGCAGGTGATCGGCGATTATCAGGCACCTTATGCCCAACTCATCCCCCGGCTGAAGTATTCCGGTCAGATCCTGCTCGCGCCGCTGCTTGCCCGCCTGCTGGCAGACCATCTGGATCTCGCCAACCCGCCGCAGGTCATCATTCCGGTTCCCCTGCACTGGTGGCGCCAGTGGTGGCGAGGCTTCAATCAGGCAGAAGAAATCGGCCATGCCCTGAGCGCACTCACCGGCATTCCTTGCGACACCCGCGTACTGCGCCGGACAAGGTCGACCCCGCAACAGACCCGGCTCAGTGCCGGCCAGCGGCGACGCAATCTGCGTGGCGCCTTCGAAATAGAACCTCACCACTACCGGCATGTGGCACTGCTCGATGATGTGGTCACCACGGGCGCCACCGCAGGTCAGCTCACCCGGTTGCTTCATGAGCACGGCGTCACCACGGTGGAGGTGTGGGCCATCTGCCGTACCCTCCGACACCTGAAATAACCGGGCAGGGATCCGGCCCGGGAGTCCGCAGGCGGCATGATTCCGATACGCCCGGGCTCACAGGCTCACCATCGGCACGCTACCCAAGCCCCGCCAAGCGAGTTATCATGAATACCCTAGTCGTACACTCAGGTTTATGAGGATAGTGATGATCAGCATTTCCGACACCGCCCAGGCCCACTTCCGCAAGTTGCTGGAGAAGCAGCCTGATGGCACCAACATCCGGGTGTTTGTGGTCAATCCGGGAACCCAGAATGCCGAGTGCGGCGTATCCTATTGCCCACCCGACGCGGTCGATCCGGAAGATCAGCACCTGCCCTTCAGCGGCTTCGACTGCCTGGTCGATCCCCTGAGCGCCCCCTTCCTGGTGGATGCCACCATCGACTTCGTCACCGATCAGATGGGCTCCCAGCTCACCCTGAAAGCCCCGAACGCCAAGATGCGCAAGGTGGCCGACGACGCCCCGCTGATCGACCGCATCGAGTACGTGCTGATGTCCGAGGTGAACCCCATGCTGGCCGGTCACGGCGGCAAGGTCACCCTGGTCGAGCTGACCGACGACAAACTGGCCATCCTGCAGTTTGGCGGCGGTTGCAACGGTTGCTCCATGGTCGACTACACCCTGAAAGAGGGGATCGAGAAGCAGTTGCTGGAGAAATTCCCGGGCGAGCTCAACGGCGTCAAGGATGCCACCGAGCACCAGCGCGGCGACCACTCCTACTACTGATTTGCCCCCTTGCGGCAAAGAAAAGGCCCCGCCAGCTGGCGGGGCCTTTTGCATGCTGCGGCTGGCAGATCACTCGTCCTTCTTGTCTCGCGACAGCAGGGCGATGGCTGCCTCTTTCGGGTTCTTGCCCTCGTACAGCACTTTGAAGATCTGTTCGCAGATGGGCATCTCGACGCCACAGCGGGCCGCCAGCAGATGCACTTCCTTGGTGTTGCGATAGCCCTCCACCACCTGGCCTATCTCGGCCATGGCGGTGTCAACCGACTTGCCCGCTCCCAGCGCCAGACCGAAACGGCGGTTGCGCGACTGGTTGTCGGTACATGTCAGCACCAGATCCCCGAGCCCCGCCATCCCCATGAAGGTCTTGGCGTCGGCCCCGAGGGCGGCGCCCAGACGCTGCATCTCCACCAGACCCCGAGTGATGAGCGCGGTTCTGGCGTTGGCGCCAAAGCCGAGTCCGTCAGAGAGACCGGCACCGATGGCAATGACGTTCTTGACCGCCCCGCCCAGCTGCAGACCGATGAAGTCCGGATTGGTATAGACCCGGAACGAGCGGCCGCAGTGCAGCAGGTGGGAGAGATCGTCGGCAAAGTCGTCGTGGGTCGAGGCCACCGAGATGGCGGTCGGCAGACCGGCGGCCAGCTCGCGGGCGAAGGTCGGGCCCGAGATGACCGCCAGTGGAATGGCATCCCCCAGCACCTCCCGCGCCACCTCTTGCAGCAGACGGCCGCTGTCCGGCTCCAGCCCCTTGGTGGCCCAGGCGATCCGGGTATCCGGGCGCAGGAAGGGTTTGACCCGGGTCAGTACCTGGCCGAACACATGGCTCGGCACCACCAGCAGCAGCACGGGAGCGGCTTGCACCGCCGCCTGCAGATCCGACGTCAGTTGCAGATCGGCCGGGAAGGGGACATCCGGCAAGAATGCCTTGTTGCAGCGATCCTGTTCCAGCTCGGCGACATGGGCAGGGTCGTGACCCCACAGCAGGGTCGGATGACCATTGCGCGCCAGAGAAATGGCAAGGGCGGAGCCATAAGACCCCGCCCCCAGGACCGAGATTGCGATCTGGTCGGCCATTATCAGGCTTCCGCAGTCGCCTGCTGGGCCTGTACCTGCGCCATGTGCTGGGCGAACAGGGCGTCGAAGTTGACCGGAGCCAGGTTCAGTTGCGGGAAGGAACCCTTGCTCACCAGGTTGGACACCGCTTCGCGGGCATACGGGAACAGGATGTTCGGGCAGAAGGCCGCCAGGCAGTGGGCCAGTTGCGGCTCAGGCAGGTTGCCGATGGTGAAGATGCCGGCTTGCTGCACTTCGCACAGGAAGGCGGTCTCGGTTTCCAGCTTGCAGGTGACGGTCAGGGTCAGCACCACTTCATAGACGCTGTCGGCCAGGACATTGGTCTTGGTGTCCATGTCCAGCTTGACGTCCGGCTGCCACTCTTTCTGGAAGATGTGCGGAGTATTCGGGGCTTCGAAGGAAACATCCTTGGTGTAGACACGCTGGATGTGGAATTCCGGTTGCACTTCCTGGTTGTTGATTTCGTCAGCCATTTCGTTTGATTCCTTTTTAAGATAATGAGTGGGCGCAGGCCCTTAAATCAGCGTTTTTTGGTCACCGGCAGATTGTCTGCACGCCATTGGGCCATGCCACCGCTGAGCACATACACCTGCTTGAAACCGGCCTTGCTCAGTTGGCGACCCGCGCCACCAGCGGTCATCCCCGACTCGCACACCACTATGATGGGGGCATCCTTGTGCTTTTCAACCGGACCCAGATTATTCGCCTGGATCTGGGCGAGCGGCAGGTGATGGGCCCCGGCCAGATGGCCCTTGGCAAATTCATCCTGACTGCGAATGTCCACGACGGTGGCATTTTCACGGTTGATAAGCAGGGTAGCGGCGTGGTTGTTGACCGCCTTCACCGGAGAAAAACGAGCACGCACAGTGGTATACACCAGAGTGCCTGCCAGGCCCAACCAGGCTGCGGTCAGCAGCGGATTGCGGGCCGCGAAATCCAAATACTCTTGCATCTTCTACTATCCAGGGACCAAGACAAGGGCCCGAGTATACATGGGGCCCTGCATAAGATCAGCCATCTTGGCGGCAAAGCGAGAGCAAGCTCCCATCAGGGATGGCTGCCGATTCTTCCTCCTCCAACCGGGCCGAACGAGAGGATGCGCCATGCCGAAAAGAGGGGGGAAACAGCGGAAAACCCGCCGCGGCAGACAAGCCGGCAACATGCCTAAAACAGCGGGATAACAGTTAAAAAGCGAGGCTGGAGAGGGACTTGGCTATCAGGTGACTATTTCGGCAGATGTAGTAATATTACGCTAGTTTCACTTCCCGCAATTCATTCCTATCCGAGAGGACATAGCCTTATGTCAACAGCTAAGAAACCGCTGGTTCTGGTCATCATGGACGGTTGGGGCTACAGCACCAAGCAAGAGTACAACGCCGTTGCTGCTGCCAAGACCCCCAATCTGGATCGCCTGGTCCGTGACTACACCAGCACCCTGATCTCCGGCTCCGGCCTGGACGTGGGTCTGCCGGACGGCCAGATGGGCAACTCCGAAGTGGGCCACACCAATATCGGTGCCGGTCGCGTCGTCTATCAGGAGCTGACCCGCATCTCCAAGGACATCCAGGACGGCGACTTCTTCCAGAACGTCGAGCTGGCCAAGGCTGTCGACGCTGCCGTGACCAAGGGCAAGGCCGTGCACATCATGGGTCTGATGTCCCCGGGTGGCGTACACAGCCACGAAGAGCACATCATGGGCATGATCGAGATGGCCGCCAAGCGTGGCGCCGAGCAGATCTACTTCCACGCCTTCCTGGATGGCCGCGACGTCCCGCCGCGCAGTGCCCAGTCCTCCATCGAGCTGTTCGACGCCCTGTTTGCCCGCCTGGGCAAGGGTCGTTTCGCCTCCATGATCGGTCGTTACTACGCCATGGACCGCGACAACCGCTGGGATCGCGTGCAGCAGGCCTATGACCTGATGACCCAGGGCAAGGGCGAATTCACCGCCGACAACGCCACCGACGCGCTGGCCGCCGCCTATGCCCGCGACGAGAACGACGAGTTCGTCAAGGCCACCCGCATCGGCGACGCTGTACCGATGATCGACGGCGATGCGCTGATCTTCATGAACTTCCGTGCCGACCGCGCCCGCGAAATCACCCGCGCCTTCGTCGATACCGACTTCACCGGCTTCGCCCGCACCGCCAACCCGGCCCTGCACTTCGTGATGCTGACCGAATACGCGGCCGACATCAAAACCGCCTGCGCCTATCCGCCCACCGCCCTGGTCAATACCCTGGGTGAGTGGCTGGCCAAGCAGGGCAAGACCCAGCTGCGCATCTCCGAGACCGAGAAGTACGCCCACGTCACCTTCTTCTTCAACGGTGGCGAAGAGGCGTGCTTCACTGGCGAAGATCGCGAAATCGTGGCGAGCCCGAAAGTGGCTACCTATGACCTGCAGCCGGAGATGAGCTCCGAAGAGCTGACCGACAAGCTGGTTGCGGCCATCAAGAGCGGCAAGTACGACGTCATCATCTGCAACTACCCGAACGGCGACATGGTCGGCCACACCGGCGTGTTCGATGCGGCCGTCAAAGCCTGTGAAGCGGTCGACCACTGCATCGGTCGCGTCACCGACGCCCTGGCGGAAGTGGGTGGCGAGTGCCTCATCACCGCCGACCATGGCAACGCCGAGAAGATGATGGACGAAGAGACTGGTCAGGCCCACACCGCCCACACCAATCTGCCGGTTCCCCTCATCTACTTCGGTCGTAAAGCCGAGGTCGCCGAAGGTGGCAAACTGTCCGATCTGGCCCCCACCATGCTGACCCTGATGGGTCTGCCGGTGCCGCCGGAAATGACTGGCAAGCCCCTGATGATTCTGAAATAATCCTGCCCCATGCGGGGATGCGAAATTATTTCACAGAAAACCAGTCGCGTCGGCCTGTTGGTCGGCGCGCTGTTTTTTTGCCTGATCGGCGGTACCGGCACAGCCCAGGCTGCGAACCAGCAGCTGGGGGCCATGCAGTCCCAGATCAAGGAACAGCAACAGACCCTCAAGCTCAGCAAGCAGGAGCTTGCCAAGCTCAACACCCAGCTCAAGGCTGACGAGCAGGCCATTTCGGCTGCCGCCGCCAAACTCGAGCAGACCAGACAGCAACTCCGGCAGAACCAGCAGAAGCTGGCGTCCCTGCAGCAGGACAAGCTGGCACTGGAGCAGCAAGCAAAACACCAGAAGCAGTTGCTGGCCAAGCAGGCGGAAAGCGCCTTCCAGGCGGGCAACCACGATTACCTCAAACTGCTGCTCAACCAGCAGGATCCGGCCAAACTGAGCCGCGCCCTCGACTATTTCGACTACCTCAACAAGGCCCGTATCGAGGCCATTGAAGCCCTGCGCGCCACCCGTGACAAGCTGGCCAAGAACCAGCAGGCCACCAGGGAGACCGAGAAACGCCTCCAGACCCTGCTCGGCGAGCAGCAGGAGCATCACCAGAGCCTGCTGGCCAGCCAGCAGAGCCGTGCCAAGGTGCGTAACCAGTTGCAGCAGTCGGTGCAGGCCGACGAGCAGAAGCTCGACAAGCTGGTCAAGGCGGAGAAAGCGCTCAAGGCGCGGCTGGAAGAGCTGCGTCGCCAGCAGGAAGAAAAGGAACGCCGCGAACGGGCCGAGCGGGAGCGCCTTGCCAAGATCAAGGCCGAGCAGGAGCGCCAGCGCCGTCTGGAGGCCCAGCGCCTGGCAGCCGAGCAGAAGCGCATCGAGGAGCAGCAGCGGATCGCGGCCCAGCAGCGCCAGGTCGGCGAACAGCAGCGGCTGGCGGCCCAGCAGCAACGCGTCGCCGAACAGCAGGCCAAGGTGGCGCAGCAGCAAGCGGCCGCCCGCAACAGCGCCAAGGCAAGCAGCAACGGCTACGGCGGTCTGAGCACGGGTGGCAACCTGCGCTGGCCGGTGCAGGGCCCCATCCTCATCTCCTACGGCTCGCCACGTACCGCCGAGCTGAAGTGGAAGGGCACTCTGATCGGCGCCAGCGAAGGGACCCAGGTCAAGGCGGTGGCACCGGGCCAGGTGGTCTACGCCGACTGGCTCGACGGCTTCGGCATGCTGCTGGTCATCGACCACGGCAAGGGCTACATGAGCCTCTACGGCCACAACCAGTCGCTGCTGCGACAGGTGGGACAAAAGGTGGAGCAGGGTGAGCCCGTGGCTCTGGTCGGCGACAGCGGCGGACAGGAGCGCTCCGGCCTCTACTTCGAGATCCGCTATCAGGGCGAGGCCATCAACCCGACCAAGTGGCTGGCCAGACGCTAAGCCCATCTTGGCGGGGCCATCAACCCGGCCAACTGCCACAGGCCAGACGCTGAGTCCACCTTTGCGGGGCCATCAACCTGGGCCAACAACATCTGGCCAGACGCTAGGGGTCAGCGCCCCTCATCCCCAGCCCTTCTCCCGCGAGGGGGGCAGGGAGCAAAAGACAGCAACACCGCGTCGTTTACCACTTCACCTGACAAAAAGTCTGCATCGCGCAGGCTTTTTACTTGGCAGGGGAGGCACCACACCGCCCGCCCCGATGATGAAAACTTACCTCTTTTCCATCCCGCTCAGGGGAAGACCACCAGCCCGATCTGCTCCAGCAGCCCCTGCTGCTGATCTTCATTGATCTGCACCCCAGCGAGGTTGACCCGGCGCAGATCCAGACCGGGCAGATCGCACTGGCGCAGATCGCAGCCTTGCAGGTTGAAGCTGGTCCAGTCGATTTGCCCGAACTCGGAGCCGCTGAGATCCGAGCCCGCCAGGGAGGCGCCCAGCAGGTTGGCCCCCTGCCAGCGGTTGCCGGCAAGCTCGCACCGCTCCAGCAGGCAGCTTTCGAAGTTGGCGTAGCTGAAGTTGTTGCCGGTGAGGTGGGCTTCGCAGAAGTAGCTTTTGGCGGTGATCCGGTTGGCGAAGCTGGCATGGGCGAAGTTGATCCCCATGGCCTGGCAGTCGCGCATCTCCAGCCCAAGACACTGGCTGCGGCCGAAGTCCGCCAGGGTGAGATCGCAGCGCAGGAAGCTCGCCTCCCTCAGATCGCAGCCCTGAAACAGGCATCCCAGCTCCCGTTCCCTGTCATAGAAGCTGCAGTCGACGAAGCGGCTCTCCCCGAGATCGAGCCAGGAGAAGTGGCAGCCGATGAAGCGGCACCCCTGGAACTGCTCCCCCTCCACCTCCTGCTGCTCGAAGTGGATCCCCTCGAAACACCTGCCCTTGATCATCCCCTGCCCCCTGTTGATGGCGTCATATGCTGACATTGCCGTGCAAAAACGGTAATGTTACGTGTAACATTTTTTGCCGGATCCCCAGATGAACGACACCCGCAAGCGCCGCCCTACCCTGCAGGACATTGCCGACCTGACCGGTGTCACCAAGATGACCGTCAGCCGCTACCTGCGCGACCCGTCCGCCGTGGCCGAAGGGACCCGCGAGCGCATCGCCGCCGCGGTGGAGGAGCTCGGCTACATCCCGAACCGGGCGCCGGACATGCTCTCGAACGCCACCAGCAAGGCGATCGGCATCCTGATCCCCTCCCTCTCCAACCAGGTCTTCTCAGCGGTGATCCACGGCATCGAGGCGGTGACCCGGCCCGCCGGCTACCAGACCCTGCTCGCCCACTACGGCTACAGCCCGGAGCGGGAGGAGGAGCAGGTCGCCTCCCTCCTCTCCTACAACGTGGACGGGCTCATCCTCTCGGACACCCAGCACACCGAGCGCACCCGCAAGATGATCGCCACCGCCGGCATCCCGGTGGTGGAGACCATGGATCTGCCCCTCTCCCCCATCGACATGGTGGTGGGCATGGATCACCGGGCCGCCGCCCGGGCCATGGTAACAGAGATGCTGCGCCGGGGACGGCGCAAGGTGATCTACCTCGGCGCCCGGCTCGACGTGCGCACCCAGCTGCGAATGGAAGGCTACTACCAGGCGATGGCCGATTTCGGTCTGACCGGCCAGCACCTGCTGACGGAGCAATCTTCCAGCTTCACCCTGGGGGGAGAGCTGCTGGCCCAGGCCATGGCGCGCTTCCCCGATCTCGACGGCCTGTTCTGCACCAACGACGACCTCGCAGTGGGGGCCCTGCTGCAATGCCAGGCCAGGTGGATCCCGGTACCCCAGCAGGTGGCCATTGCCGGCAGCAACGCCCTCGACATCGGCCACGCCATGACCCCCAAGCTCGCCAGCATCGTCACCCCCCGCGAGACCATAGGTCGCGAAGCCGCCATCATGCTGCTGGCCCGCCTCGGCGGCCAGCCGCTGGCGACCAGGTGCAAGGACATCGGTTTCTCCCTCTATGAGGGGGAAAGCCTCGGCTGATCCCCGTCCATCATGGCGCGTTCGACCTCCATGATGGCGCCTTCTCCCCTCTCCCCTCGCCGCCCTCTGGCCTATGCTGGCTCCTCCATCCACCCTGTCAGGAGCAGACCATGCACCACACCGAACGATTGAAAGCCTGCCTGCAGCGCGTCATCTGCGATCCCGCCTTCCCCCTGGCGGAGCTCGACGCCTGGTTCACCCCCGACTACTGCCAGGAGGTGAACGGCGAGCGGCTCGACTACCCGGCGTTTCACCAGCACATCGCCACACTGCGCCGCCATCTGGCCGGGGCGAGCATCGAGTTTGTCACCACCCTGGCGCAGGGGGAGCGGGTGCACTCGACCCATGTGGTACGGGCCACCCGCCAGGACGGTGGCACCCTGGTCTGCAAGGTGAGCGGCCTCTTCACCTTTCGCGGCGATCGGATCTGCCACACCGACGAGGTGACCTGCCTGCTGGCAGGCAGCAAGGAGGATGCAGATATCGGCTCGCGACGCTGACTGCCGGCAACCCGCAGACACCGCCATGGCAGGTAGGAAGGCAGACAATGCGCCCTCAGGCCGCCGGTTCGCGCCGGGCAAGGCGCTGGAGGGCGCGGGACAAGGCGCCGGGATCCTCGTAGCCGAGCCGATCGGCGATCTGGGCCAGCGTGAGCCCCCGGTGCTGCAACTGGCGCGCCCGTCCCAGCACCACCTGCTCCCTCCATTGGCGAAAGCTGCACCCCAGCTGCTGGAGGAAGAGCCGGTTGAGGGTGCGCACCGAGGCGCCGCAATCTGCCGCCAGCGCCGTCAGCGTCAGATGGATGGCGGGTGCCTGGCACACCCTGTCCAGCACCCGCAGCAGGCGCGGGTCCAGCTCCCCGGCGAGGGGAATGCGCGCCGCGAGCGGGTCGGCGCGCTCCAGCTCCTGGCCAAGCACCGTCAGATAGGCCCCCTTCACCTCCTCCTCGGCCAGCTCGGGCAGGCGGGCGAAGAGGCCCGCCAGCAGCGGGCTGGCCAGCAAGGGGCCGAAGGCGGTACGGGCCGACGTCGGCACATAGAGGAGGGAGAGCCGGGAGCGGCGCAGCACGCGAAACTCGTGCTCCCACTCCGCTGGAATAAAGCAGATCTGGCCCGCCACCAGCAGTTCTCCCTCCCCTCGCCCCGTGATGATGCCGCCCCCGTCGTGCAGATAGCAGTATTGGGCATGAGGGTGGCAGTGCAGCGCGGTGAAGTGCCCTTGCGGGTAGGATGGATGCAGACAGGACATGAAGGCTCCAGGGGAGAGGGGCAGCCCCCGACCTTAAGCCAGGGCGAGGCCGGAAGCAAACGACCCACCCCCTCCGGGGGCGGAAAAACAGCAGGCCACCCGGGGGTGGCCTGTTTAATTTTTCTAAACGATATTTGCTTAGCGTTTAACCAATTCAACCGCTTCCCGGGAGAGGCGGGTCACCTCCTCCCAGTTGCCGCTCTTGACGGCGTCTGCCGGCAGCATCCAGGAGCCGCCGACGGTGGCCACACATTTCAGCGCCAGGTAGTCGGCCACGTTTTTCGGGCCGATGCCGCCGGTGGGGCAGAATTTCACCTGGGGCAGGGGCGCCGCGATGGCGGAGAGTGCCTTGGTGCCGCCGTTCGCCTCGGCCGGGAAGAATTTGAGGTGGTCGTAGCCCGCTTCCAGCGCCTGCATCACCTCGGACGGGGTGGCCACCCCCGGGATCAGCGGCGCCGTGCTCTTGGCCGCGTGGGCCAGCAGGGCCGGGGTCATGCCCGGGGAGATGACGAAGCGGGCACCGGCAGCGACGGCGGCATCAAACTGCGCGCAGTTGAGCACGGTACCGGCACCGACCATGGCATCCGGCATCGCCTTGGCGATGAGGGCGATGGCGTCCAGCGCCACCGGGGTGCGCAGGGTGATCTCGAACACCGAGATGCCGCCATCCAGCAGGGCCTTGGCCATGGGCAGGGCCTGCTCCAGGTCGTTGATGACCATCACGGGTACCAGGGGGGAGGCGGCAAACACCTCGGCAGGGGTCACTTTCCAGTTCTGCATAGCTCTTCCTTAGTCAAAGATGGTGGCGCCGCACTCGGCGCTCGATACCGCGCGACGCATCACGCTGAACAGTTCACGGCCCCACCCCTCTTGTTCCAGGGTGAGGTCGATCTCGGCCTGGGTACGGCCGCTCAAATCGGTCAGGCAGTCGAGGCGGCCAGACTCGGCATCCACCCGCAGCAGGTCGCCATCGGCGAGCAGGCCGATGGCCCCGCCGTGCAGCGCTTCCGGGGTGACGTGGATGGCGGCCGGGATCTTGCCGGAGGCACCGGAGAGGCGGCCGTCGGTGACCAGGGCCACCTTGTGACCCGCCTTCTGCAGGTTGCCAAGCACCGGCATCAGCTTGTGCAGCTCCGGCATGCCGTTGGCGGCCGGGCCGTTGTGGCGCACCACGATGACGGCGTCCTGGTTCAACTCACCGGCCTTGTAGGCCGCCTCCACCGCATGCTGGGAGGAGAAGACCCGGGCCGGGGCCTCGATGACCCGATACTCGGGCGCGACGGCGGAAACCTTGACCACGGCGCGGCCCAGGTTGCCCGCCAGCAGCTTGGTGCCGCCGGTGGCCTGGAACTCGCTGCCAGAGGGGGAGAGCACGCTCGGATCCCCGCTCTCGCCCACCGGTTGCCACACCAGCTTGCCATCCACCAGTGCCGGACGGCTGAGGTAGTCCTGCATCTCGCCGAAGACCGGGGTGGCATCCATGTGGATCAGCCCTTCTTCGGCCAGACGACGCATCAGGCCGGGCACGCCCCCCGCCTGCTCGAAGGCGTTGACGTCCGCCGGGCCGTTCGGGTACATGCGCACCAGGAGCGGCACCACGTCGGAGAGATCGCTCAGGTCGTCCCAGGTCAGCTCCAGCCCGGCGGCACGGGCCAGCGCCACCATGTGGATGCTGTGGTTGGTGCTGCCGCCGGAGGCGAGCAGGGCCACCAGGCCGTTGACCAGGGCGCGCTCGTCGATCACCGCACTCAGGGGGCGATAGGCCGGGGAGCCCGGGATCATGGCGCTGATGCGGCGGGCCGCTTCCTCGGTGAGGGCGTGGCGCAGCTCGCTGTGCGGATGCACGAAGGCGGAGCCCGGCAGCATCAGGCCCATGGCCTCGAACACCAGCTGGTTGGTGTTGGCGGTGCCGTAGAAGGTGCAGGTGCCCGCCGCGTGGTAGGCGCCGCACTCCATCTTGAGCAGGGCGTCGCGGCCCACTTCACCGGCAGCGTACTGCTGGCGCACCTTCACCTTCTCGTCGTTGCTGATGCCGCTCGCCATCGGGCCGGCAGGCACGAAGGCGGTGGGCAGGTGGGCGTGGGAAAGCGCCCCCATGATCTGGCCCGGGGCAATCTTGTCGCAGATGCCGAGCAGCAGGGTGGCGTCGAAGGTGTTATGGGAGAGGGAGACCGCGGTGGCCTGGGCGATGAGGTCCCGGGAGAAGAGGGACATGTCCATCCCCGGCTGACCCTGGGTCACGCCGTCGCACATGGCGGGCACGCCGCCGGCGACCTGGGCGCTGTGGCCGAGCTCGGCCAAGGCGCCTTTGATGATGTCCGGATAGCCCTGATAGGGCTGATGGGCACTCAGCATGTCGTTGTAGGCGGTGACGATGGCCACGTTGGCGCGGGTCATGTCGAGGATCCGCCCCTTCTCGTCACAGCTCGAGGCGGCCACGGCGTGGGCCAGGTTGCCGCAGGAGAGGGAGGCGCGGGTCTTGCCCTGATCGGCCTGGCGCTGGATGCGGGCCAGGAAGCGGGCACGGCGGGCGGTGCTGCGCTCGCGGATTCGGTTGGTCACCTGGGTGATCACGGGATGGGTCATAGCTTTCTCTCCAACTCTATATACGGGCGCGGTCGGCCGCAGCCGGGCGCGCGACATGGCTCATTGCGCCTGCGTCAGCGCGGTGACGGCACGGTCGACCACCTGTTCGAAGGTCCCGTCGATATCGATGCGAAACACGCCGGGCTCGCCATCCGGTCGCTCCAGGGTATCAAACTGGCTTTGTACCATGGCTTCGCGCATGAAGTGGCCCTGCCGTGCCCGCATCCGTTCGAGAATGAGGGACTGGCTGCCATCCAGAAACAGGAAACTCACCGAGTCGTTGCCCTCGCGGATCTGGTCGCGGTACTGCTTCTTGAGGGCCGAGCAGACGATGACGCCGAGCTCGTTCTTGCGCTCCAGGCTGTAGGCCGCATCGCGGATCCGCTCCAGCCAGGGGGCCCTGTCTTCGTCGTTGAGCGGGTTGCCCGCCGCCATCTTCTGGATGTTCGCGCGAGGATGCAGATCATCGCCGTCGATGAACTTGGCCCCCAGGGCATTGGCCACCTTGAGGCCGATGCTGGACTTGCCGCTGCCACACACACCCATCACGATAATGCACTTGCCCGCCATTATTTGACCTCTCTCTCACTTTTCAAAAAACGTTCGCCTGATGGGTTCTAAGCTACCACGTTACCGGTAACATGTTACCGGTAACGTTTCGCAATGTGAAGTGCAGCACAGAAATGTGCAGAACAACAACTAGAACCATTTGAGGACAATTTTATGGACGGAGCAATGAACACACCCGATGTCGCCTATCTGCTCTCGGTAGCGGGCGGAGCCATTGTCATGTTGCTGGTGCTGATCATGCGATTCAAGGTACATGCCTTCGTGGCATTGACCCTGGTCAGCATGCTGACGGCCCTGGCCACCGGGGTCACCTATGACCAGGTGATCCCCACCATGCTGACCGGTTTCGGCGGCACCCTGGCCTCGGTCGCGCTGCTGGTCGGCCTCGGTGCCATGATAGGCCGGATCCTGGAGATGACGGGGGGCGCCAAGGTACTGGCCGATACCCTGATCAACCGCTTCGGCTCCCACCGCGCCCCCTTCGCACTGGGTGTGGCCTCCCTGCTGTTCGGCTTCCCGATCTTCTTCGACGCCGGCCTCATCGTCATGCTGCCCATCATCTTCAGCGTGGCGAAGCAGTTCGGCGGCTCCGTCCTCAAGTATGCCCTGCCCTCCGCCGGCGCCTTTGCGGTGATGCACGCCTTCCTGCCGCCCCACCCGGGCCCGGTGGCCGCCAGCGAGCTGCTGGGTGCCAACATCGGTCTGCTCACCATCGTGGGCCTGCTGGTCGCGCTGCCCACCTGGTATCTGGGTGCCTACCTGTTCGGGCTCTGGTCCGGCAAGAAGTTTGAGCTGCCCCTGCCCCCGAGCTTCACTGCCAGCGCCGAGCAGCTCTCCGACAAGGCGCCGAGCTTCGGCCAGGTGATCTCCATCCTGCTGCTGCCGCTGGTGCTCATCTTCATGGATACCGGCCTCAATACCCTGGGCGTCATGGGCGTCATCGACAAGGGTGCGGACTGGGTCAACGTGCTGCGCATGGTCGGCAAGACCCCGGTCGCCCTGCTCATCACTGTGCTGTACGCCCTCTGGATGTTCCGCCAGAGCCAGGGCAAGGTGCAGCTCGAGAAGTTCTGCAACGACGCCCTGGCCCCGGTCTGCGCCGTCATCCTGGTCACCGGTGCTGGCGGCATGTTCGGCGGCGTATTGCGGGCGAGCGGCATCGGCACCGCGCTGGCCGACGTGCTCTCCGATACCGGCATGCCGGTGATCCTCGCGGCCTTCCTGGTATCCGCCGCGCTGCGGGTTGCCCAGGGTTCCGCCACCGTGGCCCTGACCACCACCGCCGCCCTGATGGCGCCGACCGTGGCCGCCACCACCGGCCTGAGCGAGCTGGACCTGACCTTCATCGTCATCGCCATCGCCGGGGGCGCCACCGTGCTCTCCCACTTCAATGACTCCGGCTTCTGGCTGGTCAGCCGCTTCCTCAACATGGACGAGAAGACCACCCTCAAGACCTGGACCGTGATGGAGACCCTGCTCGGCACCATCGCCTTCCTCATCGTGGCCACGGCCAGCGCCATCCTCTGACGGAAACACATCGGGGCCGCATCCGTCGGCCCCGATGTGATATTGCACCGACTTTTTACGGATTCTTGCTTGGGCCCATCGCCACAGATTGCTAGAATTGCCTATTCTTCGCCCCGAGTGGAACGCTTCATCCCGTGATTTCAGGCTTCTCTATGCATTCATCGGCACATTATCGACAGTTGCTGACCCGCTTACCCCAGATCGCCGTCGCCGCAGACCAGTTTGAAGTGCTCAACAGCGCCAAGGACTTCAAGAGCCGGATCCTGTCGCTCATCGCCCATGCGACCCAGCGCATCTATCTGATCGCGCTCTATCTGCAGGATGACGAGGCGGGACGGGAGATCCTCTCCGCCCTCTATGCCGCCAAGCAGCGCAATCCCTCTCTCGACATCAAGGTGTTCGTCGACTTCCACCGCGCCCAGCGCGGCCTGATCGGCAAGGGCAAGCAGGGGGGCAACCACCTGATGTACCAGGCCATGGCCGCCAGCCACCAACACCAGATCGAGATCTACGGCGTGCCGGTCAAGGGCCGCGAGCTGCTCGGGGTGCTGCACCTCAAGGGCTTCATCTTCGACGACACCCTGCTTTACTCCGGCGCCAGCCTCAACGACATCTACCTGCACCAGCAGGAGCGCTACCGCTTCGATCGCTATCACCAGATCCACAGCCCGGCACTGACCCGCAGCATGGTCAACTACGTGGATGACGTCTTCCTCGGCAGCGAGGCCGTCCAGCGACTGGATCGCACCGGCATCCCCGGCGCCAAGCAGCTCAAGGGACCGATCCGCCGCTTCAAGCAGCGCCTGCGCCTCTGCCAGTACCGCTTCGAGAGCATCCAGCCCAACGATCGGGAGATCGCCGTGACCCCCATGGTGGGCCTGGGCAAGCGGGGCAACCAGCTCAACCGGATGATCCGCAACCTGGTGCGGGCCACCGAGCGGGAGATCTTCATCTGCACCCCCTACTTCAACCCCCCCAAGGAGTTGAACAAGGACGTGGAGGCGCTGCTCAAACGCGGCTGCAAGGTGACCATCGTCGTGGGCGACAAGACCGCCAACGACTTCTTCATCCCCCCGGAGGAGAAGTTCTCCACCATCGGCGGTCTGCCCTATCTCTACGAGACCAACCTGCGCAAGTTTGCCGAGCGCAACCAGCACCACATCGACAACGGCCGGCTCAACCTCATGCTCTGGTGCTGCGAGAAGAACTCCTATCACCTCAAGGGGATCTTCGTGGATGAGGAGTGGGCCCTGCTCACCGGCAACAACCTCAATCCCCGAGCCTGGGCGCTGGATCTGGAGAACGGCCTGCTGGTACACGACCAGCACCATCACCTGCGCGAGCAGTTCAGTGCGGAGCGGGAGAACATCCTGGCCCACACCCGCCGCATCAGTCACTTCGACCAGATAGAGCAGATCAAGGATTACCCGGATCAGGTGCGCAAGCTGCTGGCCCGGATCCACAGGGTCAAGGCTCACCTCCTGCTCAAGCGCATCCTCTGACCGCCAGGGCGCCCCGTCAGTGAAAAGGCCTGCCGTTTCCGGCAGGCCTTTTTCATGGATGACCCTCCCCCCGCTCCCTTGCCCACCAGCCCGGAACGGCACAACGCGGCTTGCATCGAGGCCGCAACAACCCCTATCATCTGGACATATTTACAGTGTTTTCGGGCATCTAATTGATGAAATTGGATAAAATCTCCCTCGACAGCCTCAAGGGTGTCGGCAGCAAGATGCTGGAGAAACTCGAGCGGCTGGGGCTGGCCACGGTACAGGACCTGCTGTTCCACCTCCCCCTGCGCTACGAGGACCGCACCCAGGTGTGGCCCATCGGCGATCTGCCGCCCGGCCTGCACGGTGCCGTCGAGGGCGAGATCCAGGACACCCAGCTGGTGATGGGGCGCCGCCGCATGCTGGTGTGCCGTATCAGCGACGGCACCGGCAGCCTGACCCTGCGCTTCTTCAATTTCACCGCTGCCCAGAAAAACAGCCTGGCCCAGGGCCGCCTTATCCGCTGCTTCGGCGAGACCCGTCCCGGCAAGTACGGCCTGGAGATGGCCCACCCCGAGTACAAGCTGCTCGGCGAGGAGCAGGCCGGCCAGACCGAAGAGGCCCTCACCCCCGTCTACCCCACCACAGAGGGGCTGCGCCAGCTCACCCTGCGCAGCCTCACCGATCAGGCCCTGGCCCAGCTCGACCTCTACGGGGTCGAGGAGCTGCTGCCTGCCGGCCTCTATCCCCAGCAGATCGATCTTGCCGCCGCCCTGAAGCTGCTGCACCGCCCGCCCCCCTCGGTGGCGCTGGCCCTGCTCGAGAGCGGCCAGCACCCGGCACAGCAGCGGCTGGTACTGGAAGAGCTGCTGGCCCACAACCTCTCGGTCTTGAAGGTGCGCGCCCAGGCACAGACCCAGCTGGCCCGTGCCCTCAAACCAGCTCCCGAGCTGGTCCGGCAGCTGCTCGGCGCCCTGCCGTTCACCCCCACCGGCGCCCAGAGCCGGGTGGTGGCGGAGATCGGCCGGGATCTGCAGCAGAGCCACCCCATGATGCGGCTGGTCCAGGGGGACGTGGGCTCAGGTAAAACGCTGGTCGCGGCGCTGGCCGCCCTGCAGGCCATCGGCAACGGCTGCCAGGTGGGGCTGATGGCCCCGACCGAGCTGCTGGCCGAACAGCACGCCATCAACTTCGCCAGGTGGCTGGAGCCGCTCGGCATCAAGGTGGGCTGGCTGGCGGGCAAGCAGAAGGGCAAGGCGCGGGAAGAGGCGCTGGCCGCCATCGCGGACGGCAGCGTCAAGATGGTGGTGGGCACCCACGCCATCTTCCAGGAGCAGGTGGTGTTCCAGCGCCTAGCCCTGGTCATCATCGACGAACAGCACAGATTCGGCGTGCATCAGCGCCTCGCCCTGCGAGAAAAAGGAGAGCGGGAAGGGGTGCATCCCCACCAGCTCATCATGACCGCCACCCCCATCCCCCGCACCCTGGCGATGACCGCCTATGCCGACCTCGACACCTCCATCATCGACGAGCTGCCGCCGGGCCGCACTCCCATTACCACGGTCGCCCTGCCGGACAGTCGCCGCCAGGACGTGATCGAGCGGGTGAGGCTCGCCTGCGAGGAGGGCAAGCAGGCCTACTGGGTCTGCACCCTGATCGAGGAGTCGGAGGTGCTGGAGTGCCAGGCCGCCGAAGACACTGCCGCCGAGCTGCAAACCCTGCTGCCCGGCCTGCACATCGGCCTGGTACACGGCCGGATGCGCCCCGTCGAGAAACAACGGGTGATGGAGGAGTTCAAGGCGGGCATACTGCAACTGCTGGTCGCCACCACCGTCATCGAGGTGGGGGTGGATGTGCCCAATGCCAGCCTGATGATCATCGAAAACCCGGAGCGACTGGGGCTGGCCCAGTTGCACCAGCTGCGCGGCCGGGTCGGGCGGGGGTCGGTGGCCTCCCACTGCGTGCTGCTCTATCATGCCCCCTTGTCCAAGACGGCCCAGAGCCGGCTCGGGGTGCTGCGGGAGACCAACGACGGCTTCCTCATCGCCCAGCGGGATCTGGAGCTGCGCGGCCCGGGCGAGCTGCTCGGCACCCGCCAGACCGGCCTGGCCGATCTCAAGATCGCCGATCTGGTGCGGGATCAGCCGCTCATCCCGCAGGTGCAGAAGATGGCGCGCTTCTTGATGGACCGCCACCCAAACCATGTCGAACCCTTGATACGGCGCTGGCTCGGCCTGCGGGATCACTACTCGAATGCTTGACCAAGGCAGATGCAGAAGATGGTCACATTGCCTGATGGATAGGCACCCAAACCATGTCGAACCCTTGATACGGCGCTGGCTCGGTCTGCGGGATCACTACTCCAATGCCTGACCAAGCAACAGAAACAGGAGGAAAGCACTGATGAATTCCTGGCTGCGCGGCCTGCTCTACACCCTTGCCTTCCTGTTACTCTTTGTCTGGGTCGGGCTCGGCCTGTTCGATGCCGAGCGGGCCAAGGGGCCCATCGCCGGCTGGCTCAGCCAGCAGACCGGCGTGCCTGTCACCATAGGCCGGCTGGTGTTCAACCCGCTCCACCCCTACACCCTGCTGGCGGAGCAGGTGAGTTACGGCAACGCCGTGACCCTCGACAAGATCTATCTCGAGATAGAGAGCATCGACTGGCTGAACCGGGACGTGCGCATCGCCCATCTCGACCTCATCCGCCCGGCCATCAAGCTGCCGCTGCCCAACCAGTTGCCAAGCCTGCCGGTTCACTCCCTCACCATCAGCGACAGCACCATCGACAACCTGAGCCTGCAGAGCGAGGCCCTGACCCTGCGCGGCCTCAGTGCGTCCCTGAGTGACTGGGAACTGATCGACCCAAGACGCCAGCCCCAGGCCAACCTCACCCTGGGCATCAACCAGCTGGAGACCCCCATGTTCACCCTGGCCCGTCTCAGCCTCAAGGGGCGGCTGGAGGGGCAGGTGCTCAGCACCGACAGACTGGCCACCAACCTGTTCGACGGCCTGCTCGAGACCGGCATGGTGCTGAACTGGCCAGAGCGCAGCCTGCAACTGCACGATCTCAAGGCCCGCGCCATGCGCCTCGAGCTTGGTGACATCCCCACTGGCGAGTTCCCCCTGCGCCGCATCACCCTGGACAGGGGTCAGCTTGCCCAGGTGAGCATCAATGCCATCGATCAGGAGCTCTCCCTCAACAACTTCAACGGCCAGCTCACCGCCTTCGACTGGCAGGCGGGCAGCCAGCCCAGCGGCTATCTGGCGGGCACCCTGGGCGACATGGGCCGCGGCTTGTTCCAGCTTGAGGCCGTCGAGGGCAAGCTCGCCTTCTCCCCCCGGCAGCTGGATGCCGAGCTGCGAGGCAAGGCATACGAAGGGGAGTTCAACGTCGAGCTGGCTCTCGACACCCAGCAGCAGAAGCTCACCCTGAAGGATCTGGCCCTGAGCGGCATGGACATCAGTTTGCCCCAGGGGTGGTGGCAGGATTGGCAGGGCTGGCGCCCGCAACAGATCGACATCCGCAAACTGGCCTTCGACAAGCTCAAGGTGCTCTCTTTCGACGACACCCTGCCCCTCTCCCTGACCGGCTGGCAACTCTACCTGAACGATCTCGCCCTGCGGGGCAACCAGCCAGGCCCCCTGCTGGGGCGAGCCCGCATCGAGAGCAAGTGGTTCGAGCTGGTGTGGGACGGTCTCAGTGCCCGCAACGGCACCCTGGATGGCGAGCTGACCCCCAGCTCCTGGCAGCTCAATACCCTCGCCACCTCCCTGCCCGACGAGGGCTCCCTCAACCTGAGCGGCCAGTGGGGCAGAACGCCCGGGCAGGAGAGCCGTATGCAGTTGCAGGGCAAGCAGCTGGATCTGGAGCAGTGGGGCAAGTTGCTGCACTCCCCCGTCTCCTTCGCGGGCAAGGTGGATCTGGCGGCAGATCTGCAGGCCGACCTCAACGGGCAACCCGGCGAGCAGACGGCCAACTGGCGCCGGACCCTTCAGGGCAGCCTGAGCCTGGAGAGCAAGGATCCCTTCTGGGACAAGGTCGGCATCGACCCCCTGCTGGATGACTGGTTCAGGGAGCAGACCCCCCCCGATCTGACACCGCAGACGCTGTGGCAGGCGATGCAACGCGGAGACACCCCCTTCTATCAGATCAGGCTGGATGCCAGGGCGGAGCAGGGCAAGGTGCGGATCGAGCAAGGCGGTGCCTCCACCATCACCCACCTGCTGGCACTGCAAGGGGGTGTCGACCTGGCCGCAGATCAGTGGCAGCTCGACCTCGGGGTCCTGAACAAGGGACGCTGCGCCGAGCTGCTCGCCCGCTGGCGCGGCCCCCTCAATGCGCCCGACCTGGGCTGGAGTTTCCCCACGGGACAGGACGCCTGTGGCTGGGAGGCGGGTGTGCACTACCCCGCCCAGGGACGAAGCGGCCCGCTCTGGCGCCCACGGCCACCGGCCGCCCAATAACGAACAAGGCCTCGCGAAGAGGCCTTGTTGCTGTGAACATCAGGGATCAGCGTGCGCCGCGCTTGATGGGCAGCACCACATACTGACCGACAAACTCCACCGCCAGCTTGCGGCCGCTGAACAACTGCACCCGCAGGCTGAATTTGGCGGACTCTCCGCCCCTCAGCGGCTCGAGCACGGCGGGCATGCCCTCCCGGGCCACCCGCGCCTCCGGCTCTTCGCTCACCGGCCGGTAATACTTGATGTTGCCCTCGGCCAGCACGGTATCCCCTCCCAGCCCTGCCTCCTTGAGCTGCAACCAGATGAGACCCCAGCCCGCCAGCACGCACTGGCTGTAAATGCTGCCGGCGAACATGGTGTCGTGGACGTTGAGATTGGCCGCCAGGTTGGCCTTGAGGTGGAAGGTCTGGCCATCGTAGTGGGTGATGTGCACCCCCATCTTCTCGCTGATTGGAATACCCCGCGACCAGCGGGTGGTGAGATCCTGGCACCACTCCGGACGGTACTGGATGGTCTGCATGGGACTCAGGGACTTGATCATCTGGCGGTGAGGGATGCGGCCGAAGGAGACGGGGCCTTCCCCTACCTCGAGGAAGCCGCAGCGGCGATAGAACTCCACCGCCTCCTGGCGGGCGTTCATCACCAGCCGTTTCACCTTCTCGTCGCGGGCAAGCTGCTCGAGATCTTCCACCATGCGGGCGCCCAGCCCCTGGCCGCGAAATTCGGGTCGCAGCGCCATAAAGCGGATCTGGGCTTCATCGCCGCCCACAAAGAGGCGACCCACGGCGATGGGCGTTCCGTCGGGTGAGAGCATCAGCCGGTGAATGGCAACGGTATCGTACTCGTCACGCTCGGAGCCAAGGGGCAGATTGAAGGGTTTGCGCAGTAGTTCCCAGCGCAACTGATAGTAAGCATCCAGCTCCGCTGGTGTTTCTGGGGTGACTACCCGGTACATAAAGCGATCCTTGAGTGTGCGCCGACTGGCAGATGGAAGGACTGACGCAACCATTTCTCCCGGCGCAGCCTGTAGTAGGTATCCAGCTCGGCTGCCGTTTGGGGGGTGACCACCCGGTACATAACAACATCCTTGAGTTACACTGGTCGAAAGCCATCTTGCCGTGCAAATTCATGGACTTCAATCTGCAAGCGTACCAAGCCGATCACTTATTGCACCTCAGTGCCAAACCCGAACGCCGCGTTTCGGTGCTTGAAAATGCCCGTCATCGCTGGCTGGAAATGGACGGCGTGGTGCAATCCGCCATGAGCCTCCACCAGCCGGCACGCCTCTGTCTGCCTCATCAACGGAGCATCGCGGAGCAGTTGCCAAAGCAGGCAAACCGGATCCTGGAGCTGGGGTTGGGCGGAGGGGATCTCACCCGTCACCTGGCGGCACGCTGGCCCGATGCCCACCACGACTGCGTGGATCTGGATGCCGAGATCCTCACCCTGTTCCAGCAGTTCTTCCTCCCCTCGTCAGGGGGCTCGCCTCGGCTGCATCACGCCGATGCGCTGCACTTCCTGCACCAGAGCCAGGAGATCTACGATCTGGTGCTGCTGGATTTGTTCAGCCAGGACGGCAACCCCCTTCTGCTGTTCCAGGCTCCGCTCTATCAGGCACTGGCCAGCCGCCTGAGCGGAACCCTAATCATCAATCTGCTGCCCCGCACCCGGCTCGAACAGGCACAGGCTCTGCGACTGGCAGAGGAGTGGATAGGCCCGACCCACGTCCACGACGTGCCCGGCTACCGCAACGTCATCCTGCACGCGACCCGTCAGCATGGCCAGGGCGGGCGAGCACCGGCAGGGTGAAGAACCTGCGAAGTATGCAGGCATCGCGTCCTGCCCCTCCGGTGAGGCCTGCCCTGCCTGCCACCCTTATACCTGCAGCCAGAAGGTGACGGGGCCGTCGTTGAGCAGCCTGACCTTCATGTCGGCGGCAAAACGGCCGGTTTCGGTCGGCACGCCGCTCTCCCTGGCGCGGGCCACGAAGTACTCATAGAGTCGCTCGGCATCTGCGGGATGGGCGCCACCGGAGAAGCTGGGTCTCATCCCCTTGCCGGTATCCGCCGCCAGGGTGAACTGGGAGACCACCAGCAGGCTGCCACCCACCTGACTCACGTTGAGGTTCATCTTGCCGTTCTCGTCAGAGAAGATGCGATAGCCGCTCACCTTGTGCAGCAGCTTGTCGGCCTTGGCCTCGTCATCCCCCTGCTCCACCCCGAGCAGCACCAGCAACCCCTGGCCGATGGCCCCGGTCACCTCTCCCTCTACCGTTACGCTGGCCTCGCTGACCCGCTGAATCAGTGCAATCACATCCCTCTCCTCTCAAAACAGCACGACCGCCCATCCTGCGGGATGAGCGGTCGTCGATGCTACCAATAAATGCCCTGCCCGGGCCAACGCCTTTGTGTCGGGATCCGGTGTGATGGCCGGCCGGCGTCAGGCCAGCTCCTCTGCACCGGGCTTCTCGTACTCCCCGAGGCAGGCGGTGGTCTCGGCCCCCAGCAACACCACCAGCCAGCTCAGATACACCCAGACGAACAGGATGGGAATGGTCGCCAGGGCGCCATAGATGGCCTGGTAGGAGGGGAAGTTGGTGATGTAGATGGCAAAGCCACGCTTGGCCAGCTCGAACAGGGTGGCCGCCACCAGGGCTCCGATGAAGGCGTGGGTCAGCCGCACGCGGCAGTTGGGCACCACGGTATAGATCAGCAGGAAGGTGAGCACGGAGAAGAGGAACGGCAGGCTGCGCAGCAGCAGATAGCCGATACCGAACAGGCTGTCAGCCGCGAACAACCTGAGCGAGAGAATGTAGGAGGAGATGGCGATGCTGGCACCGATGAGCACGGGGCCCAGGGTCAGGATCATCCAATACATGGCGAATGCCTGGGCCAAGGGCCGGCTTCGGGTGGACCGCCAGATGTAGTTGAGATTCTTGTCGATGGCCGAGATGAGCATCAGGGCCACCACGATCAGGGCACCGATACCGACGGCCGTGGTGTTGGTGGCGTTGGCCACGAAGCCGTCGATGTACTCCTTGAGCATCTCGCCGGCGGTGGGGACGAAGTTGTGATAGACGAACTGCTCCATCGCCTGCTTCAGGCTCTGGAACACCGGAAAGGCCGACATCATGCCGAACACCACGGCTATCATGGGCACCAGGGAGAGCAGGGTGACATAGGCCAGGTAACCGGCGGTCACCGTCAATCTGTCCTGCTGGAAGCGGCCCCAGACAAACTGGGCGAAGTGGGCACCATCGTGGCGCAAGAAGGAGAGTGCATGGGCCAGACGGCCGCGGATCTGCTGCTGCATCTTGTTTCTCGTAAGCGTGATCATGCAGACATTGTGTCAGATAGGGTGGTCATTTGGCCACCCGCAGACCGGCCGGATGCGCCGCCATCGAGCTCAAACCCCATGCGCCCTCATGTCGAGCCCATAAAAAAAGAGGCCTTAAGGCCTCTCTTTGGTCTGTCGATGAACAGCTATCGATCAAGCACGACCGGCGCGCTTGCGATCCAGTTCGGTCAGCAGCTTTTTACGGATACGGATGGCCTTGGGGGTGATCTCCACCAGCTCGTCGTTGTCGATGAACTCGAGAGCCTGCTCCAGGGTCATGCGGATCGGCGGAGTCAGCACCTGGGCTTCGTCGGTACCGGAGGCACGCATGTTGGTCAGCTGCTTGCCTTTCAGGCAGTTGACGGTCAGGTCGTTGGAGCGGGAGTGGATCCCGATCACCTGGCCTTCGTACACTTCGGTCGCGTGACCGATGAACAGACGACCACGATCTTGCAGACCGAACAGGGCGAAGGTCAGGGCCTTGCCGGTGGCGTTGGAGATCAGCACGCCGTTCTGACGCTCACCGATGCTGCCACCCTTGTGCGGACCGTAGTGGTCGAAGGTGTGGTACAGCAGACCGGTACCAGAGGTCATGGTCAGGAACTCGGTCTGGAAGCCGATCAGACCACGGCTCGGGATGATGAAGTCCAGACGGACGCGACCCTTGCCATCCGGGGTCATGTTGGTCATCTCGCCTTTACGCAGGCCGAGCTGCTCCATCACGGAACCCTGATGCGCTTCTTCCACGTCCACAGTGACGGTTTCGAACGGTTCTTGCAGTTCGCCATTCACGGTACGCAGGATTACTTCCGGGCGGGATACCGCCAGTTCGTAACCTTCGCGACGCATGTTTTCGATCAGGATGGAGAGGTGCAGTTCACCACGGCCGGAGACGCGGAACTTGTCCGGATCTTCGGTCTCTTCCACGCGCAGGGCCACGTTGTGGACCAGCTCCTGGTTCAGACGCTCCAGAATGTTGCGGGAGGTGACGAACTTGCCTTCTTTACCGGCGAACGGCGAGGTGTTGACCTGGAAGGTCATGTTCACGGTCGGCTCGTCAACGGAGAGCGGCGGCAGGGCTTCGACGGCACTGTTGTCACAGATGGTGTCGGAGATCTTCAGCTCGCCCAGACCGGTGATGGCGATGATGTCGCCCGCTTGCGCGTCGGTCACTTCGGTACGGGACAGGCCCAGGTAGCCCAGCACCTGACCTACCTTGCCGGTACGCGGTTTGCCGTTGGCACCGACGATGGTGACCTGCTGGTTGGTCTTGACGCGACCACGAGTGATGCGGCCGATACCGATGACGCCCACGTAGGAGTTGTAGTCCAGCTGGGAGATCTGCATCTGGAAGGCACCGTCAACGTCGCCCTTCGGGGCTTCCACGTTGTCGACGATGGCCTGGAACAGGGGTTCCATGTTCTCGGACGGGACGTCCTGATCCAGGGTGGCCCAACCGTTCAGTGCAGAGGCGTAAACAACCTTGAAGTCCAGTTGCTCATCGGTGGCACCCAGGTTGTCGAACAGATCGAAGACCTGATCCATTACCCAGTCAGGACGAGCACCCGGACGGTCGATCTTGTTGATGACCACGATGGGCTTCAGACCCTGGGCGAACGCCTTCTGGGTCACGAAACGGGTCTGCGGCATCGGGCCGTCAACGGCGTCGACCAGCAGCAGCACGGAGTCAACCATGGAGAGTACGCGCTCAACTTCACCACCGAAGTCGGCGTGACCCGGAGTATCCACGATGTTGATGCGGTAGTCGTTCCAGCGGATCGCAGTGTTCTTGGCGAGAATGGTGATGCCACGTTCCCGTTCCAGATCATTGGAGTCCATGATCCGTTCCTGACCTTCGCTGGTGCGATCCAGAGTGCCGGATTGCTGCAGCAGCTTATCAACCAGAGTCGTTTTGCCGTGGTCAACGTGCGCAATAATCGCAATATTGCGTAAATTCTCTAACATTCTCGCCTCAAATCACCGGGTAAAATTGGGCGCTAATTGTACTCTCGCCTTTGTGATCTGCCTAGCAGAATTGCAACACATTCACGCACAACAAAGGATCAGGATCATGGACCCCGCAGCAAAAGGCTGCTTAGATGGCCTGGATACGCTGGCGCACCATCTCGGTGCACCAAAACGATCCAAGGTTGCACCACTTTAATGCAGCAACCGGCATGAGAACGGGTTTCTCGACAGCCTGAAACGGTGCAAGTGCCCTGAAATCAAGCTGTCACAAACTTGGCACGATACTGGCTTATGTGAATGTGACGACGCATTCACCCAAAGAGTTTTAACACCGGAGGTTACTTAGCATGTCAGCCCAGAACGTTTTGGCCCTGATCCAGGAACACGAAGTCAAGTTTGTTGATCTGCGTTTTACCGACACCAAGGGTAAAGAGCAGCACGTATCCATCCCTTCCCACCAGGTTGACGAAGACTTCTTCGAAGACGGCAAGATGTTCGATGGTTCCTCCATCGGCGGCTGGAAGGGCATCAACGAGTCTGACATGGTGCTGATGCCGGACCCGGCTTCCGCCAAACTGGACCCGTTCACCGAAGAGACCACTCTGAACATCGTCTGTGACGTGCTTGAACCCGCCACCATGCAAGGCTATGACCGCGATCCGCGCTCCATCGCCAAGCGTGCCGAAGATTTCCTGAAGTCCAGCGGCATCGCTGACACCGTGCTGTTCGGGCCGGAGCCGGAATTCTTCATGTTCGACAACATCACCTTCTCCAACACCATGGGCCACAGCTTCGTGAAGATCGAATCCGAAGAAGCTGCCTGGAACTCCGGTACCGACTACGAGCACGGCAACAAGGGTCACCGTCCATTCGTCAAGGGTGGTTACTTCCCGGTTGCCCCGGTTGACTCCTCCCAGGACATCCGTGCCGCCATGTGCCTGGTGCTGGAAGAGATGGGCCAGGTCGTCGAAGCTCACCACCACGAAGTGGCGACCGCCGGTCAGAACGAGATCGCAACCCGCTTCAACACCCTCACCCTGAAGGCTGACGAAGTACAGGTCCTGAAGTACGTGATCCACAACGTGGCCCACGCCTACAACAAGACCGTCACCTTCATGCCGAAACCCATGTTCGGTGACAACGGCTCCGGCATGCACTGCCACCAGTCCCTGGCCAAAGACGGCGTCAACCTGTTCGCAGGCGACCTGTACGGCGGTCTGTCCGAGATGGCACTGCACTACATCGGCGGCATCATCAAGCACGCCAAGGCCATCAACGCCTTCGCCAACCCAACCACCAACTCCTACAAGCGTCTGGTGCCGGGCTATGAAGCACCGGTCATGCTGGCCTACTCCGCCCGCAACCGTTCTGCCTCCATCCGTATCCCGGTCGTGCCGAGCCCGAAAGCCCGCCGCATCGAAGTACGCTTCCCGGATCCGGCTGCCAACCCGTACCTGGCCTTCGCTGCCCAGCTGATGGCCGGTCTGGACGGCATCATCAACAAGATCCATCCGGGCGATGCCATGGACAAGAACCTGTACGATCTGCCGCCGGAAGAAGCCGCTGAAGTGCCGACCGTTGCCGGTTCCCTGGACGAAGCGCTGTCCGCACTGGATGCAGACCGTGAGTTCCTGACCCGTGGTGGCGTGTTCAGCGATGACTTCATCAACTCCTACCTGGAACTGAAACAGCAGGATGTTGACCGCGTGCGCATGACTCCGCACCCGCTGGAGTTCGAGCTGTACTACTCCGTCTAATCCGCTTTCCCATGACAAACCCGCCATCTGGCGGGTTTTTTTTCATTCTGGCAACGGAAATACCGCCAAACGGGCACGATCGTGCAGAAAGATGATCCCGTTCACGGAGCCGTACCACCCTCGGCTGTTCACACCCCGACCCCGTGGTTTTTCTCTGATAGGATTAAGGTGAACCCCGTCAAGGAGAGATGGATGAACACTGTACCCTGGCTGCTGAGCCTCCTGCTGATGGCCTCCTGTTCCGCACAGGCCGCCCGCGTCTACTCCTGGGTCGATCCCCAGGGGGTGACCCACTACACCGATGCCCCTCCTCCCGGCAAGAGCGCAAAAGAGGTGGACCTGCGGGTCTCGCCGCTCATCGGCACCGCCCCCCACTCGGTCCAGGTGGACAACTTCAACAGCCTGACCGGTGTCGATGCCAGGAAAGCCCTGGAAGCGGCTCCCCTGGAGATCGACCTCATCTCTCCGGAACCGGGCAGCACATTGCGCGACAATACCGGCAACATCGTCTTCCAGGGCGAGATCTCTCCCCAGGTCCCGGTGCAATACGATGTGCGCCTGATCCTGAACGGCAAGGCGGTGCCCCTGGTTCACAACAGCCTGGCCATACGGGTGGAAAACCTCGATAGGGGCGCTTACGAGGCACGGCTCGAGTTGCTCGCCAAAGACGGTACGATCCTTGCTAAATCTAAGCCAACCACCTTTTACCTGCACAGGGCGTCGGTGAATCAGGCTCCCAGAGCCGCCCCCAAGGCCAATTAGGGGTGATGTGACGCACCGATGCGGGTAAACTTGATGCACTATATTGGTGCATTCCAGGTGTACAGCACCGTTTTAGGGAGAAACCTGTGCCAACCCGCTCGGACAACGCCAAGACACTCTTGGACAATCTGCTGACCGCCGTCATTCTCATGGATGAACGTCTCTGCATTCAATTCGTCAACCCGGCGGCAGAGCAGCTGCTTTCCCTCAGCGAACGACGACTGATCGGCATCGAACTGCCCCACCTGCTGGAGCACATCTCTCTCGATCTGCAGCGTTTCAAACAGTGCCTCATTTCGGGGCAGGGCTTCACCGACAGCGAAGTCACCCTGGTGGTGGAGGGGGAGCCCAGGCTGGTAGAGATCAGCGTCAGCCCCATGGCCGATCATGAACAGCGACTGATGGTGGTAGAACTGCGCAAGATCGATCAGCAGAAGAAGATCAGCCAGGAGCTGCAGCAACACGCCCAGCAGCAGGCCGCCAAGGAGCTGGTGCGCGGCCTGGCGCACGAGATCAAGAACCCCCTGGGGGGATTGCGCGGCGCGGCCCAACTGCTGCAAAAGGAGTTGCCCGACCCGGCCTTGCGTGAATACACCGGCATCATCATCGAGCAGGCCGATCGCCTACGGGTGCTGGTCGACAGGTTGCTCGGTCCCCAGCGTCCCGGCCGTCACCAGATGCACAACGTTCACTCCGTGCTGGAGCAGGTGCGCCGTCTGGTGGACCTGGAGCTGCCGCCGCAGATCCGCATCGAGCGGGACTACGACCCCAGCATCCCCGAATTCGAGATGGAATCGGACCAGCTGCAACAGGCGTTCCTGAACATAGTGCGCAACGCCGCCGAAGCCCTTGGGGATCAGGACGGCCTCATCCGCATCAAGACGCGCACCGCCTTCCAGATCACCATCCATGGCCAGCGCTATCGCCTGGCGGCCGAAATCAAGATCATCGACAACGGCCCCGGCATTCCCGACGCCATTCGCGACACCCTCTTCTACCCCATGATCACCGGCAAGGAAGGGGGAACGGGCCTGGGCCTCTCCATCGCCCAGAACCTGATCGATCAGCACAAGGGTCGCATCGACTGCATCAGCTGGCCAGGCCACACCGAATTCACCATTTATTTACCACTTCGCAAATAAGGGAACCTCATGACAGCAAAAGTGTGGATCGTCGATGACGACAGCTCCATCCGGTGGGTTCTGGAGCGCACCCTTGGCAGCGAAGGCTTCGAATGCGAAAGTTTCGCCGACGGCGAAGCCCTGCTGAGTTCACTGGAGATGCGCTCACCGGACGTGATCCTCTCGGATATCCGCATGCCGGGCATCGACGGCCTGAGCCTGCTGGAGCAGATCCATCGCCGCCAGGCCGATCTGCCCATCATCATCATGACGGCCCACTCGGACCTCGACAGCGCGGTCAACGCCTACCAGCGCGGTGCCTTCGAATACCTGCCCAAGCCGTTCGACATCGACGAGGCGGTCACCCTGGTACGCCGGGCCGAGAACCACCTCAAGGAGCAACGTACCAAGCGCAAGGCTCGCCAGCAGGAAGCCACCACCACCCCGGAGATCATCGGCGAAGCCCCTGCCATGCAGGAGGTGTTCCGCGCCATCGGCCGGCTGTCGCGCTCCAGCATCTCGGTGCTCATCAACGGCCAGAGCGGTACCGGCAAGGAGCTGGTTGCCCATGCCCTGCACAAGCACAGCCCCCGGGCCCACAAGAACTTCATCGCCCTCAACATGGCGGCCATCCCGAAAGATCTCATCGAATCCGAGCTGTTCGGCCATGAGAAGGGAGCCTTCACCGGCGCCAACAACATTCGTCACGGCCGCTTCGAACAGGCCGATGGTGGCACCCTGTTTCTCGACGAAATAGGCGACATGCCGCTGGACGTGCAGACCCGGTTGCTGCGGGTACTGGCGGACGGGCAGTTCTACCGGGTTGGCGGCCACCAACCGGTGCAGGTGGATGTGCGGATCATTGCCGCCACCCACCAGAATCTGGAGAAGCGGGTCGCCGACGGCGAGTTTCGGGAAGACCTGTTCCACCGCCTCAACGTCATCCGCATCCATATTCCGGCCCTCAAGGAGCGCCGGGAGGACATCCCCCAGCTGGCCCAGCACTTCCTGCTGCGAGCCGCCAAGGAGCTGAACGTGGAGGCCAAGAGCCTGCACCCGGATACCCAGACCTACATCAGCCGCCTCCCCTGGCCGGGCAACGTGCGCCAGCTGGAGAACGTCTGCCGCTGGCTGACGGTGATGGCCTCGGGCCAGGAGGTGCTGGTAGGCGATCTGCCCACCGAGCTGCTGACTCCCATCACCAGCACCGCCGAGCCGGGCCAGCCCGCCCTGACCGGTGGCTGGCAGCAACAGTTGCAGGACTGGGTGGCCGCCAAGCTGGCGCTGGGGGAGACCGATATCCTGGCGGATGCCATGCCCCAGTTCGAACGGATCATGCTGGAGACGGCACTGGATCACACCCACGGTCACAAGCAGGAGGCAGCCCGCCTGCTCGGCTGGGGCCGCAATACCCTGACCCGCAAGCTCAAGGAGCTCGACATTCCCTGAGCCCGCGGGAAAAACGATTCCCATCACGCCTTGAGGGAAAGCCTGACCAATCACACCCCGTTTGCTTGCAAACGGGGTATCTTTTTCAGGCGCCCCGCCTAGAATGGCAGGCTTTCCAACCCGACTCGCAGAAGGTGCCCCATGATTGACAGATCCCTCCCCCTGACCGACCTGCATCGCCATCTGGATGGCAACATCCGCCCGCAGACCATTCTCGAGCTGGGACGTCAGCACAACATCCGACTGCCGGCCGATGAGCTGGAAGCCCTGCGCCCGCACGTGCAGATCGTCGAGAACGAGCCGAGTCTGGTGGCCTTCCTGAAGAAACTGGACTGGGGCGTGGCCGTGCTGGCCGACTACGATGCCTGCCGCCGGGTCGCCTACGAAAACGTGGAAGATCTGCTGCGTGCCGGGATCGACTATGCCGAGCTGCGCTTCAGCCCGGCCTACATGGCGATGACCCACAAACTGCACCCACAGGGCGTGGTCGAAGCCATCATCGACGGCGTGGCCGCAGGCAGCCGTGACTTCGGCATCAAGACCAATCTCATCGGCATCATGAGCCGTACCTTCGGCACCGAGCAGTGCAAGCAGGAGCTGGATGCCTGTCTGGCTCATCGCGATCGCCTGGTCGCCATCGATCTGGCCGGCGACGAGCTGGGCTTCCCGGGCGATCTCTTCACCGACCACTTCCGCCGGGTGCGGGATGCAGGCATGCGGGTCACCGTGCACGCCGGTGAAGCCGCCGGTCCCGAGAGCATGTGGCAGGCCATTCGCGAGCTGGGAGCCGAGCGCATCGGCCACGGCGTCAAGGCCATCCAGGATCCGGCCCTGATGGCCTATCTGGCCGAACACCGCATCGGCATCGAGTCCTGCCTCACCTCCAACCTCCAGACCACCACGGTGGCGAATCTGGCCGATCACCCGATCCGCCAGTTCCTGGCCGCCGGCGTGCTGGCCTGCCTCAATACCGACGATCCGGCGGTGGAGGGGATCGACCTGCCCCATGAATACGAGGTGGCTGCCCCCGCTGCCGGCATGACGGTGAGCGAAATCCGCACCGCCCAGCAGAACGGCCTGATCCTGGCCTTCCTGAGCGAAGCCGAGAAGGCCGAGCTGAGTGCCCGCGCGGCTCAACGCTGAGCAGGGGTAAAACCCAATAAAAAAACCGCCGAAAGGCGGTTTTTTATTGTCCAACGACATTGCCCGGCCTAGATCACCCGGGAGAACTGCTGCTGGCGCGCCTTGTTGCGCAGGTAGACATCGAAGCACATGCAGATGTTGCGGATCAGCAGCTGACCGGTGGAGACCACCTCCAGCCCCTCTTCGGTCATGCGCACCAGACCGTCGTCGATGAAGGTCTGCAACAGATTGAGATCCTCGGCAAAATACTCCTTGAACACCAGGCCGTGGGCCTGCTCCACAGCGGCGAAGTTCAGGGAAAAATCGCAGATGAGGCGCTTGATCACCTCACGACGGATCAGATCGTCCCGATTGAGGGAGCACCCCTTCCACTGGGCATGGCCTAGTGACTCGACCTGGGCGTAGTAGGTTTTGAGATCCTTCTGGTTCTGGGAATAGGCATCCCCCATCATGCTGATGGAAGAGACCCCCAGCCCCAGCAGATCGCAATCCCCCTGGGTGGTATAGCCCTGGAAGTTGCGATGCAGCTTGCCTTCGCGCTGGGCGACCGCCAGCTCGTCATCGGGCTTGGCAAAGTGGTCCATGCCGATGAACTGATAACCCTGGCCGGTCAGGAAGGCAATGGTATCTTGCAGCATGGCCAGCTTCTCCTGCGGCGCCGGCATGTCCGCTTCTTTCAGCTTGTGCTGGGCGGCAAAACGGCTCGGCAGGTGGGCATAGTTGAAGATGGAGAGGCGGGCCGGGTCGGTTTTGAGCACCTCTTCCAGGGTGTGATGGAAGCTCTCCCGGTTCTGGTGCGGCAGACCGTAGATGAGATCCAGATTGGTGGAGCGGAACCCCAGCTCGCGGGCACGGACCAGCATGGCGCGGATGAAGTCGTTGTCCTGCTCCCGATTGACCGCAACCTGGACCGCCTTGTTGAAGTCCTGAACGCCAAGGCTGATGCGGTTGAAACCGAGCTCCCGCAGCACATCCAGCATGGACAATTCGATCTCGCGGGGATCCACCTCGATGCTGATCTCCCCCTCCTCGGCGAAGTGGAAGTGCTCCCGCAACATGGCCATCAGGCGACGAGTCTGGGGTTCGCTCAGATAGGTGGGTGTGCCGCCACCCCAGTGCAGCTGGGTGACCAGTCTCTCCTTGAACAGGGGGGCCTGGGCCTTGATCTCCTGTTCGAGGTAGTCGAGGTATTGATCTGCCTTGTGCTGGTGCCGGGTAATGACCTTGTTGCAACCGCAGTAGTAGCAGAGCTTGTGACAGAAGGGGATGTGCACGTAGAGAGACAGATTGCGAGCAGGATACTGGCCCGCTGCCTGGACAAAGTCCGGATAGCCGAACCCCTCGTTGAACTCCAGCGCAGTGGGATAGGAGGTATAACGCGGACCACTGTAGTTGTATTTTTCGATCAGGGCCTGATCCCACACAATCTGTTCTGCTTGCACGCTTGCTTCCTCTGTCTTTGTCATGGGCTCACCGGCTTAACTGAAAATCCTTCAGTCTGGCGACATCCTCAAGGATCTGCGCCTCCAGCTCGGCCTCGTAGCCGCTGCGTTCGAGATCCATCTTCATCACTTCATTGCGCTTGAGTGCCCGCCTCGCCTCATGGGTCGGCATCTCCTTCACCTTCTCATAGAGGCCGTAGAGCCCCGGGAACTCGGTGGCAAAGGCGCGGCCCCCCTTTATTTGCAAGGCATCCAGCAGATTGGTCAGCCGGATGGCGCCTTCTGAGTAGTCGCACTGACCATCTCGTACCGCGTGGGCGATCACCCTGACACTCTCCAGGATCCGCTCGTTGCGGGCCGCAATGGCGTGCTGCTGCATCTCTTGCTGGCGTTTGAGACGCGCCATCAGGGTGCCGGCATAGACGGCAAGCCCCAGCAAAATCAGGCCACCCAACAGGGCGGCCAGCATCCATCCACTCATCACTTTTTCTTCGGCTCGGGTTTGGCTTCAGGCTGGTAGTCCGCCTGAGAGAAACGCTCCCACAGCTCCTCTTCGGAGGCAGGCTGACTCGGCTCATCAAAATCGGCATCATCAAAATCCATGTCGCCATCTTCGTCATCGTCGTTGTCGATGATACCGAGCTCGTCCATCAGCTCCTGATAACGGTCAACCCGCTGATCGACCCATGCCTGCTCTGCGGCCTCCAGGGTTTCACCGGCATCCAGACGATCCAGCAAGGCATTGAGGCGATCATCATTTTCGATGGACGCCAGCTCCTGCTCGGGGGTCATCACCACCCGCTTCTCTTTCGCAGGCTTGGTCGCCACCGGCTTGCTGCCCTTCTCGTCGGCAATCAGCACGATGGGCTTGCGAGAGCCGATGCGTGGATCCTTGACCTGCTTGGAGCCACTCTTTTTGCCCGCCTGCTCGACCTGTTGGCGGGAGCCCGCCTTCAGGCCCTTGCGCTTGGCGGCGCGCTTGCGCTCACGACCTTCCTGGGCACTGGCATCTGATTCTTTGCGCTTGCCGGTAGGCTTGCGGTTGGGTTGTTTGGCCGACATGAATGACTCCGACAAATAACTGAATGGAAACCCCCGGAGCGTGTCGTCCGGGGAGGATGCTGAAGCGGGGAACAGTAAATATGGAACAAGAGTGGGATCCCGCACCAATTCGACCACGTTGGGTCGCTGAACACCGCAGGATCGGCATCCTCTGGGCATGTTGCTGGTATTTTGACACAGAATGTCTTGGCGGGTTAATGACCCAATAGAAAAAAGGCAGCCGAAGCTGCCTTTTTCCATCATGCGAGTTCCATTCCCTGGTAGCCAATCGCCTTATCCCTGGGCGAACCACGGCGCATCATTTCGTTGGATCATCCTGATCCTTATTGACCAGTCCTGAGTGTGCGTGTGTTTGTTTGTCTAACCCAAACCGGCGACATCCTGCCTCCCATCGGGGTGGTTGCCTCCCGCAGCCCCGCTCATCCCTGGCGGTCACCATCCTGGCTTTTTGCATCTATTGCTCATCGCATGCTCCGAGCAGACATCCTGTCAAACCGAAGACGGGTCTTGCTCCCTCTCTCCGGCCAATCCTGATTGCCTACTGTAACTTCTTCGCTGGATGACTCAATCAACCAAAGCACATTTCGAACTGGTACAAAGTAATGTTCTATTTCTTAATTCATTGAAAAACAAAAAATAAAATAATATACGTGAGCAATCTTTCAGACACGACCAGCCCCGTATATAGAAGATCTCTTACAGCAATGCAGGCTGTTTACGGGCGATCGCTACAACCTCAAAAAAGAACAGGGAACACAATGGTTCCCTGTTCTTTTCAACAAGATAACTAACAGTCTATATCAGTGAAGCCCCGCCACATACTTGGAGAGCGCCTCGATGTCCTGATCCGTCAGCTTCTTGGCCACATCCCGCATCATGCCATTGGGATCGTTGTCGCGGGTCGCCGAACGAAAAGCGGTGAGCTGGGCCTTGATATAGGCGGGATGCTGCCCTGACAGGCTGGGGTACTTCGCTTGCTCGACGCCGGAACCCCGTGGGCCATGACAGGCGGTACAGGCGGCCAGGCCTCGCTCCATGTCTCCCCCCATATAAAGCGCCTTGCCTGCGGCAACCACCTCATCGGGCACGGCAACCGGCGTCACCTTCTGGCTGGAGAAATAGGCGGCAAGATCGTCCATATCCTGCTCGGACAACGGCAACGCCATGGGTCCCATGACGGGCGCAACCCGACCAGTTTGGCCAGAAGCTGCAGCCTTCAGTTCAACTAATTGTTTTTTGATATATGATGCGTGCTGACCAGCAATCTTGGGATACATGTCGACTGGGCTGTTGCCGTCCGGTCCATGACAGGCCGCACAGACGGCAGCCTTGGTTTGTCCCGCAGCGGCATCGCCCTTGGCTTGTGCCATCCCAGTTACGCCAACCATCAGAGCAAGTGTAATGACTAGGTTCTTCATGGCGTTCCAACTTTCTCGTTATTAGGCTTCCAGATCCCATGCCGCTGAAGGCATGTTAAAATAAACGCGTTCAAGCGACGCCATTTTACACTATTTCACAAAAAAGTAACTCTATAACCCTCTATCTCTATGGGGAATTTACGTTGGATACACAAACTCTGAATTTCAATAAGGTGCATTTTGTGACCAGCGCACCCGACATCCGCCACCTGCCAAATGATGGGGGTGTCGAGATTGCGTTTGCCGGTCGTTCCAACGCTGGCAAATCGTCTGCATTGAATACCTTGACCAAACACAAGAACCTGGCACGTACCAGTAAGACCCCTGGCCGTACTCAGCTGATCAACCTGTTTGAGCTGGAACCGGGCAAACGCCTGGTCGACTTGCCCGGCTATGGATATGCCCAGGTTCCGCTGGAAATGAAGCTCAAGTGGCAAAAGTCACTGGCTGAATACCTGCAACGACGGGAGTCCCTGAAAGGGCTGGTGATCCTGATGGACATCCGCCATCCGCTCAAGGAAACCGACATGAACATGCTGGAATGGAGTTCACACCGTGAACTGCCGGTGATGCTGTTGCTGACCAAGGCGGACAAGTTAAGCCCGGGGCCCCGCAACAACCAGGTGATCAAGGTTCGTCAGGCGGTGGCAGAACTGGGCCCGCAGATCCAGGTTGAAGCATTCTCTTCTCTGACCAATATCGGCGTCGAGAAGCTGGCCCAGACCCTGAGCGGCTGGTACCTGTCCGAAGCAGACAACGCCCAGGCAGACGACGAAGATAATCAGAACGAGGAGTAAACGACTCCTCTCCCTGGCTGCAATTGGCGGAGTTGGACCTCCGCTGATTGAAAGGCTTTCATGATCCCCCCATCTCCGAGCCCTCCCTCCCCGCCTTCGCCACCTCTGAAGAAAAACCTCAAAAAATATATTTAAATCATACTGATAGCATGTTTAGACGCGAAAAGAATTAACTAATCATCAACCTGATACCGTTTTCATGGATATCGAGTAAAAAATCAGAATTGAAGGCCGTAACAAACGAAACTGAAATTTAATTACACGATGAGGCAATATAGGGATAAAAATGAGGCCGGTCTTGCCATTGCAAACCGGCCTGAAGAAATGAGTTCAAAAATTTGGGAAAAAGCGAGTTCTCGAGAACAAAGACGATTGGTTTTCCTCAAGAAACGCCTTCATTCTAACAAAGAACGGCAACAATTAAAGCATTTGCTCTAAATGTTGCGCATAAAAAAACGCCCCGACGATGACTCATCGGGGCTGCTATTCAGCCACATTCAATTACGTGAAATAAAAGGTCTGAAAGATAGAACATCTTACCTCTGTACCCTACGCCGACAACTGTACAGCAAAGCAGCAGAAAGTGAAAGTAATTTATGTAATTTAGTTTCAATGGTAGAAAAAAGAAAAAATATTCATAATTTTCATGCAGATAAAAAAATACCCAGTACGAATACCGGGGAGTTATAAAGGTGACTAGCTAGCACTTCCTCAACTATCCAGTTAGTCAGCAGTCCGTTACAGAAGTTCCGCTGCTTTGAGAAAAAACTCAAAAAAATTCTGCGAGTGACGGCAAAGTAAAAGTAACTTATTGTTATGCAATGGTTTTATAAAAATGGCACCTGTTCTGCCACACACCCACCGCAGAACGACCGTTTCACATCACACGTGCCGTGCCGCATCACGAGGGAGCCCTTATCCAGAGATGCAGAATCTCTACATCAGACCTGCCGACAGCCCAATAGAACGCACAAGCTGGTTCACACGACGCCCAGATTGCGCTGCAACTCTCTCAATACCTGCTTGGTGCCGGGCCGGATCCCTCGCCATACGGTAAAGGCCTCAGCAGCCTGCTCGACCAGCATGCCCAATCCATCCATGGTATGGCGCGCGCCATGTTGTTTGGCCCAGCCGATGAAGGCTGTGTCCGTTGCGCCATACATCATGTCGTAGATCGCGATGTCCGGGTGGATGAGGGTTGGCGCCAAAGGTGGCAACTCTCCTTGCAGACTCGCTGAGGTGGAATTGATGATGAGATCGAACGGCCCCACCAACTGTTCATAGGATTGAGCCGTGATGCTGCCCAGATCCCTGAACTCCACAGCCAGCTGTTCCGCCTTGGCATGGGTACGGTTGACCACGACGATCTCGCCCGGCGCTTCCGCCAGCAGGGGGGCCAGGGCACCACGAGCTGCGCCACCGGCCCCCAGAAGCAGGATCCTGCTACCGGCAAGGTTCACTCCGTGAGCCTTGAGATCGGCGACCAGCCCGGCGCCGTCGGTATTGTCACCCAGCAGCACACCATCATCAGTCAGTTTGATGGTGTTGACCGCTCCCGCCCGCTTGGCCCTGGGGCTCAGCCGCTCCACCAGCCCGAAGGCTTGCTCCTTGAAAGGTACGGTCACGTTGCACCCCTTCCCTCCTTCGGCGAAGAAGTGGTTCAGAGCGCTGGCAAACTCATCGACAGCAGGTTCTGCCAGACCATACTCCAGCGCTTGCTGGGTCTGCCTGGCAAACAGGGTATGAATGAAGGGAGATTTGCTGTGGCGTACGGGGTGGCCAAAAACCAGATAACGATCCATCAAGGCGTTCCTTTTGAGAGCAATATCCCGATTTAACGGGTTTTCTCATGAAGGAACAAGCCGAATATCGGCCAATAAGAAGAGGCCATCATGGCCCCTCTGGTCACAACCACTCGCGCGGTTTGAGGTAGTCGCTGTAGAGCAATGCCTCCGGGCTGCCAGCCTCCGGCTGCCAGTCGTACTCCCAGCGCGCCAGCGGCGGCATCGACATCAGGATGGATTCGGTACGCCCCCCCGTCTGCAGTCCGAACAGGGTCCCGCGGTCGTAGACCAGATTGAACTCCACGTAGCGGCCACGGCGATAAAGCTGGAACGCCCGTTCCCGCTCCCCATAAGCAAGCTCCTTGCGTCGCTCGACAATCGGCAAGTAGGCCGCGAGGTAACCCTCACCCACTGCACGCATGAAGGCAAAGCAGTCGGCAAAGGGCCAGCGGTTCAGGTCATCGAAGAAAAGACCGCCCACCCCGCGCGTCTCGCCCCGATGCTTGAGGAAGAAGTAACGATCGCACCAGGATTTGAACTCGGGATAAATGTCGGTGCCGAACGGCTGACAGAGCTCACGGGAGACCTGGTGCCAATGCCTCACGTCCTCTTCGAACGGATAGAAGGGCGTCAGGTCGAAGCCGCCACCAAACCACCAGATCGGCTCCTCCCCCTCTTTCTCGGCGATGAAGAACCGCACATTCGCATGGCTGGTCGGTACATAGGGATTATGCGGGTGGATCACCAGCGATACCCCCATGGCCTCAAACCTGCGGCCAGCCAGTTCGGGACGATGTGCGGTCGCGGATGCCGGCATGGCATCGCCATAGACATGGGAGAAGTTGACCCCACCTTGCTCGATCACCGCCCCCTGACGCAGCACCCGTGTTCTACCGCCACCACCACCTTCGCGACTCCAGGCATCTTCCACAAAGCGCCCGCATCCATCGGCCTGCTCCAGGCCACGGCAGATATCATCCTGCAATTGCAGCAGGAAGGCTTTTACCTGGGCCACATCCGGTTTGCTCATTTTATCTCCTGTCAGACAGGCATCATGCATGCACTGCCTGCACTTCTCGTATTGTCATGACCTCATCGCACAACCTGCATGAAACAGGGCCGTGCCCAACTCAGGATGGGCGAATAATGGCCCCGGTGAGGGCGTCCTTGATTTCGGACGGGTTGGCTTGCCCCCCGACTTCGCCGGGCAGAATGTAAGCCAGCTGGCTTGCCAGCAGATCGCCAATATCAGCCACCCGACGAGCGGGTTCATCACCGGTTAGATTGGCACTGGTGGACACCAGCGGTTTGCCAAATGCCCGGCAAAGCCCTTGCACCTGGGGATGGCCTGTGACCCGCACCGCCAGGGTCTCGAACTGACCGGTCAACCAGGACGGCGTCGTCGCGCGAGCGGGCATGATCCAGGTGAAGGGACCAGGCCAGCTCGCCTGCACGCGAGCAAGCTGCTCATCGCTGAGCTGGCTCAGGTCGATGTAGTCCTGCAATTGCGCCAGATCTGCCGCGATCAGGATCAATCCCTTCTCCACCGGCCGCTGCTTGATGGCCAGCAGCCGCTGCACGGCGGCTTCGGAATCAGGATCACACCCCAGACCAAACACGGCTTCGGTGGCATAGGCGATAACCCCTTCTCCTTGAAGGGCGGCAACCGCTTGTTCAAATTCATTTGGCATAAGCACATGCGACAGCCACGCTGCCGCCTCTCATCACTGGATTGTATGTTGAACCGACATGACGGCATCGGGGCCATCACTGCTGCGATATGGGCTATATCCCTGCTCCTCTTCAGTCATGCATTTCGGTTCAGACGCTTGAGTGCATCAGTGAACCGAGCAACCGCAGGGAGCTTGAGATGGCGACCAGGTCAGGATCAGGGCAAGTTGGGCGATGTGCATCGGCTCACAACCTCACGCTGACCAGCAATCCGCCTGCCTGATCATGGGCGGCGAGATTATACCCGCTCAATCTGGTGGGAGCATTTCTTTTGCGGGCAGACCCAGCGCAGGTTTCCCCGCACCTTCTTCTCGATCATGATGCCCCAGCCACACTCGGGACAGGGCATGGGAACCGGCTTGTCATTCACCACATACTTGCAGTTAGGATAGGCGTCACACGAGTAGAACTGTTTGCCATAACGGGACGTGCGGCTCACCAGATGACCTTTGCCACACTCCGGGCAGAGGATTTGGGTATCGTCACTCTCCTGAAGGGATTCGATATGCTGACAGGCCGGGTACTGGGTACATCCCACAAACAGACCGTAACGACCCTTCTTGATGGCCAGTGGATGGCCACAATCCGGACAGGACGACCCCTCGAGCACTTTCTCTATATCGCGGCCAGAGGGGGTGAGGGAGCGAATGTAATCGCAAGCGGGATAGGCTGAACAACCAAGGAAGGGACCGTGCTTGCCCTGGCGGATCACCAGTTCAGCACCACACTGCGGGCACGGCTCGCGCTCGAAGGCATGTTCGTGGGCAGAGAAGAGGTGGTGATCGATCTTTGACATGGGCCGCGCCTTGAAATCCAGATGGCCTGAATTCTACCAGCGCGGCACCGGGCTGTCAGTGGATGACGCCGTCCGACTCGTCAAACACCAGCTCTTCCATCTGCTGGTAGGCGTTTTCACTGCCTGGCACATTGAACAGCACCATCATGACGACCCACTTCAGATCGTCCAGCTCGATGTCCGGCTTGTCCAGCTCGAGCAACCGTTCGATGCAGATTTCACGGGTTTCGGCATTCAGCACTTGCGCCTGCTCTAGGAACAGCAGGAAACCGCGACATTCAGTACTGAGGCGAACCAGCTCCTGCGGCGCATAGATCCGCATAGAGCCCTGCTGGCTTGCGGTGACATAGACTTCCCGCTCGCTGTCGTGCAGGTTGGCCAGTCGCTCCAGCCAGTTGAGCGCTTTCTCGATCTCGTCCTTGTCGAAACCGGCCCGGCTCAGTTCGTCGGTGAGTTCATCCTGCTCGACCATCACATCTGCATCGCTGTGGATGTAGGTCTCGAAAAGGTACATCAATACATCAAACATGATTCGCCCTCCTCGCTCTGACGTATCCACCGGCTACCGCCATCACTGCACCAACCAGCTCCAGCTCTACCAACCTGCCCAGTACGACATCGACAGGAAGCCGGGCCCGTTCGGCAACGGTATCCACGCTCGTGGTCTCATAATCTACGTTATCCAACAAATCGGCATAAGGCAATTCGCTATTATGCTGCGCCTCGGAAGAACCGTTGGCAGGTCCAGGGGACAAGACCAGCCTTGGAAACTCTTCCAGGATATCGGCGGCATTCAAGACCAGCTTGGCACCCTGTTGAAGCAGACGGTTGCACCCTGCTGCCTGTGCATTTTGCGGAGCGCCGGGAACGGCAAAGACCTCGCGGCCCTGCTCCAGCGCATAACGGGCCGTGATGAGCGAACCACTCTGTTCTGCCGCTTCCACCACCAGTGTCCCCAGCGACAGGCCACTGATGATACGGTTGCGGCGAGGGAAGTGTTCAGCCAGGGGGCCTTGCTGGGGCGCCAACTCGGAAACAAGCAGGCCTTCCTGCTCGAGGATTTGCATCGCCAACCCCTGATGACGCTTGGGGTAGAGACAATCCAGACCGGATCCCAGCACCGCCAGGGTGATTCCGCCCGATGCCAGCGCCTGCTGATGGCAGACGCCATCGATGCCCAACGCGAGGCCGGAGGTGATCGCCAGACCACAGCCCACCAACTCGGCACACAAGCGTGTCGCATTGTCTTTGCCGGCATAGGTGGGGTGGCGGGTACCCACCATCGCCAACTGTGGCAGGGAGAGGGATGAGACGTTCCCGCGGCAGTAGAGCAAGAGCGGGGCGCCGGGGATCTCTTTGAGCAGGGCAGGATATGCGGGGTCATCGGGACAGAGGAGGTGATTGCCGGGCTCGGCGGCCCAGCTCAATCCCTGCTCCACGACAGGAAGAGGCCATCTCATCTGCTGAATCTGGGCACTCTGCAGACCAAGAACTCGCAGGGCGCCATCATCTGAGTCAAACAGAGTTGTGATGTCACCACCCACATGAGCCAGCAGGCGAGCGGCGGTGACCGGGCCTATGCCTGTAACGGCATCCAGCGTCAGCCATAGCGACAACCGCTCCAGTGGCAAGGACACGTCAGAAATTACTGACCTGATAGCCAGAGCCGACCAGATCCTGACTCTGCAGGATAAGACCGTAACTCAATTTGTCGTAGACCTTGAACAGCATGACTCTGGCAACGGCCTCGGCAGGCAGCGATGACTTGCCGGCAGAATAGAACGCCTTGTCATAAACGGATGAATATTCCCGGTATGACACCTTGCCATTCTTGTCCACCATCTCGGCTCCCGGGCGCAGGATCTCGAGCACATCGCCCGGGGCCACCTGATCACGCCCCCCCTTGTTGATGAGTACCACATCAAATTTGCCCCCACCATGTACCTTACTCGGCAGCTCGATCACATAGCCGGGGGAAATGGAGGGTGCCGCCTTTGGCATGAACACGGCAGAGATGCTCTCCTGCGACGGCAGCGGCATCACCTTGTCGCCCTGATACACCTCACGCCGGTTATGGGTCAGCGTCACTTTGGTGGTGTCGTGGGCAAGGTACTCCTCTGCCCGCACCGTGCCGACAAAAATTGCCTCCTGACCGAGCGACTCGCCGGTATGCTTGTCCTTGTATGCCACCCCCGGGCGATAGAGGCCATAACTCTGGCCCGGGTTCAGGGCTCCTTTCACATAGAGAATGTCGCCCTCCAGCATCCCGACATGCTTGTCATTGTTGCCGAGCACATAGGGCAGGTCCTTGCTCTGCTGGCTGTTGGCCAGAATGTGGTCGGTCTGCAGGAAGGGCGCTATCTCGCTCAGAGGCAAGGTTGGTATGGGATTAGCCTTGTTTTCATAGCGGTTCTTGGGCGAGAGACGGATGACCTGCTTGCCCCCCTGACTGGCTTTGCCGAGCCGAGGCTCACCATTGACCCAGCTCAGGTGCAGCACGTCACCGGGATAGATCCAGTGGGGATTGGCGATCTGCGGATTGATGTTCCAGAGGCGTGGCCAGAGCCAGGGTTCGGCCAGATACTGGCCCGAGATGTCCCAGAGGGTGTCCCCTTTTTGCACCACATAAGTCTCGGGGTAACCGGATTTGAGCGTCAACTGCTGTGCCATGGCGCCACCGGCCAGGGCTGTCGCCAGGCAGGCGACGACGATTTGCTTCAGATACATAACACTCCCTGTTACTTCTGCACGCAAAGTGTTGCTGTTTTTTGTCGGCGTAAATGACTAGAATTACGTCAATATTGACTGCGTTTATATGAAACTAAAGAAAAAATTATGGCCATTCTAGATGTATTGCGTTTCCCCGATGAGCGTCTGCGCACAGTCGCGGCCCCTGTCGAAGCCTTTACACCCGAGTTACAACACATTGTAGATGATATGTTCGAAACCATGTACGCGGAGGAAGGCATCGGCCTGGCCGCGACCCAGGTCGACATTCATCAGCGCATCATCGTCATCGATGTCTCCGAGAACCGCGAAGAACAGCTGGTGTTGATCAACCCGGAGATCTTGGAGCAGTCCGGCAGCACCGGCATCGAAGAGGGCTGCCTCTCCGTGCCCGGCAACCGTGCTCTGGTTCCGCGCGCCGAGTGGGTCAAGGTCAGGGCGCAAGATCGCCACGGCAACACCTTCGAGCTGGAAGCGGACGATCTGCTCGCCATCTGCATACAACATGAGATGGATCATCTGGTCGGCAAGCTGTTTGTGGATTACTTGTCCCCGCTCAAGCGCCAGCGCATTCGTCAGAAGCTGGAAAAGATGGCCCGTGAAGATCGCAAAGTCCTCTGAGGATCCGCTCCATTGAACAAGCTGAAACTGATTTTTGCCGGTACCCCCGACTTCGCCGCCCGTCATCTGGCGGCGTTGTTGTCTTCCGGCCACGAGGTCGTCGCCGTTTATACCCAGCCGGACAAGCCCGCCGGTCGCGGCCAGAAGCTCACTGCCAGCCCGGTCAAGGAACTGGCGCTGGCCCACGATCTGCCGGTCTATCAACCTGCCTCCCTGCGCAATGAAGCGGCGCAGGCCGAACTGGCCGCTCTGGGTGCCGACCTGATGGTCGTCGTGGCTTATGGCCTCATCCTCCCCAAAGCGGTGCTCGATACGCCGCGTCTGGGCTGCATCAACGTGCACGGCTCCCTGCTGCCACGCTGGCGTGGTGCCGCCCCGATTCAACGCTCCATCTGGGCGGGGGATGCCGAAACCGGCGTCACCATCATGCAGATGGATGTGGGGCTGGATACCGGCGCCATGATCCGCAAGGTAATCTGCCCCATCGCCAGTGATGAGACCTCTGCCAGCCTCTATGACAAGCTGGCCGGTCTGGGCCCGCAGGCACTGGTCGATACCCTGGACGCCATGGCTGCCGGCGATACCGCTGCCGAGCCCCAGGACGATGCGCTGGCCAACTACGCCGAGAAGCTCTCCAAGGAAGAGGCCCGCATCGACTGGTCGATGGACGCCGTTGCCATCGAACGCTGCATCCGAGCCTTCAACCCCTGGCCCATCAGCTGGTTCGACGTCGCCGGACAGACCGTCAAGGTGTGGCAGGCCGAGGTCGTCGCACAGGATCACGGCCAGGCAGCCGGCACCCTGCTCAAGGCCGACAAGCAGGGGATCGAGGTTGCCACCGGTCAGGGGGTGCTGCGCCTGCTGACCCTGCAACCTCCCGGCAAGAAGGCCATGTCCGTTTCGGATCTGCTCAACTCTCGCCGCGACTGGTTTGAACCTGGCACGCAACTGATTTGATCTGGATTGAATTGACACAAGCGGGGCCCTGGCCCCGACTTGTGCATCTAAGGTAACGCTATGAAAACACGCGCACAGGCTGCTCTCGTCATTCAACAGGTGCTGGATCAGGGCCAATCTCTCTCCGCCGTTCTGCCTGCTGCCCAGGAGAAGGTCGCCCCTCGCGATCGCGCCCTCCTGCAAGAACTCTGCTACGGCACCCTGCGCTGGCTGCCCCGCCTCGATGCGGCGGTCAGCGAGATGATGGACAAGCCGCTCAAGAACAAGAGCCGCATCTTCCACTACCTCATCCTGGTCGGCCTCTACCAGCTCATCTATACCCGCATTCCGGCTCACGCCGCCGTGGCCGAGACCGTCAACGCCGTCAAGCTGCTCAAGGGTTCTTCCCTGCGCGGCCTCATCAACGGCGTACTGCGCAACTTCCAGCGCAGCGCCGAAGTGATCCTGCTGCGCATCGACCGCGTCCCCAGCGTCCGCCTCGGCCACCCCGAATGGCTCACCAAGCGCCTGCGTCAGGCCTATCCCGATGACTGGGAGTTCATCATGGAGGCCAACAACCAGCGCCCGCCCATGTGGATCCGCAACAACAGCCAGCGCCAGAGCCGCGAGGCCATGCTGGCCCGCATGAGCGAGGCGGGCATCCCGGCCATGGCCGGTGTGGAAGGGGAAGATTGCATCCTGCTGGAGCGCCCCTGCGACGTGACAAAGCTGCCCGGCTTCGAGCAGGGTGACTGCTCGGTGCAGGACGGTGCCGCCCAGCAGGCCGCCGCCCTGCTCGATCCCCAGCCGGGAGAGTGGGTGCTGGACGCCTGCGCCGCCCCCGGCGGCAAAACCGCCCACCTGCTGGAACGCCAGCCGGCCCTTGCCGGCGTGGTTGCCGTCGACGCCGACGACAACCGCCTCAAGCGGGTGCAGGAGAACCTGGATCGCATCGGCCTTCAGGCCCAAGTGATCCACGGTGATGCCAGCACGCCGGATCTGTGGTGGCCACAGGGGCAGTTCGACCGCATCCTGCTGGATGCCCCCTGCTCCGCCACCGGCGTCATCCGTCGTCACCCCGACATCAAGTGGTTGCGCCGGGATCAAGACATCCGCGAGCTGGCCGAGCTGCAACGCCGCATTCTCGATGCCCTCTGGGGCAAGCTGAAGCAGGGCGGCACCCTGCTCTACGCCACCTGCTCCGTGTTGCCGGAAGAGAACCGGGAGCAGATCCGCGCCTTCCTGGCCGATACCCCGGATGCCCGCCTGGTGCCGTTGCATGCAGAAGACACCCCGGCCTGTCCGGGTCGCCAGTTCCTGCCCGGCGAGGCGGAGATGGACGGCTTCTACTATGCCAAGCTCATCAAGCTGTAGGCCGAACCGGCGGATGGCAGGCCCGGTGACGGGCCGCCTCATTACGAAGCAACAACCTTGAGTAAGATGGCCTTATGAAAATCATCATTCTGGGCGCAGGTCAGGTGGGTGGCACCCTGGCTGAGAATCTCGCCGGCGAGAACAACGACATCACCATCGTCGACACCGATAGCGAGCGCCTGCGCGAACTGCAGGACAAATTCGACCTGCGGGTGGTGAATGGCCACGGCGCCCATCCCAGGGTGCTGCGCGAAGCCGGCGCCCAGGATGCCGACATGCTGGTCGCCGTCACCAACAGCGACGAGACCAACATGGTCGCCTGCCAGGTCGCCTACTCCCTGTTCAACACCCCGAACAAGGTGGCGCGCATTCGGTCTCCCGCCTATCTGGTGGAGCGGGATCGCCTGTTCCTGCCCGAATCCGTCCCCGTGGATCACCTGATCGCCCCCGAGCAGCTGGTGACTGACTACGTGCGTCGCCTGATCGAGTATCCGGGGGCGTTGCAGGTGGTGGATTTTGCCGACGGCAAGGTGGGCCTGGTGGCGGTCAAGGCCTATTACGGCGGCCCCCTGGTGGGCAATGCGCTCTCCACCCTGCGGGAACACATGCCCAACATCGAAACCCGGGTCGCCGCCATCTTCCGCCAGGGGCGCTCCATCCGCCCCCAGGGCACCACCATCATCGAAGCCGATGACGAGGTGTTCTTCGTGGCCGCGGCGGGCCATATCCGCGCCGTGATGTCGGAGCTGCAACGCCTCGAGAGCCCCTACCGGCGCATCATGATCGTCGGCGGCGGCAACATAGGCGCCGGCCTTGCCCGCCAGCTAGAGAAGCGCTACAGCGTCAAGCTCATCGAGCGCAACCAGAAGCGGGCGGAGCAGCTCTCAGAACACCTGGAACACACCATCGTCTTCTGCGGCGATGCGGCGGATCAGGAGCTGCTGGCGGAGGAGCACATCGACCAGATCGACGTCTTCATCGCGGTCACCAACGAGGATGAGGCCAACATCATGTCGGCCCTGCTCGCCAAGAAGATGGGGGCCAAGAAGACCATGGTCCTGATCCAGCGCGGCGCCTACGTGGACCTGGTACAGGGCGGCTCCATCGACATCGCCATTTCCCCCCAGCAGGCCACCATCTCGGCCCTGCTGACCCATGTGCGCCGTGCCGACATCGCCAACGTCTACAGCCTGCGCCGCGGGGCGGCCGAAGCCATCGAGGCGATCGCCCACGGGGACGAGAACACCTCCAAGGTGGTGGGCAAGACAGTGGGCGATCTCAAGCTGCCCCCGGGCACCACCATAGGCGCAGTGGTGCGCGGTGATGAGGTGCTGATCGCCCACGATCGTACCCAGATACAGCAGGATGACCACGTGGTGATGTTCCTGGTGGACAAGAAGTACATCCCGGAAGTGGAGCGTCTGTTCCAGCCCAGTCCCTTCTTCCTGTAAGCCGGCCATGTCTCTGGCAACGGTATCCGGACCCGGCCCCTTTTCTCAGGAAAGGTCCGGGTCTTTTTTCAATCAACGACCAGGTTTTCTTGCATGATCAAGCTGCATCCCATCGTCTTCACGCTCGGGCTGGTGCTCTCCAAGCTGGCGCTCTTCATGTGGCTGCCCACCCTGCTGGCCCTGCTGACCGGTTCGGAAGGTTTCGTCGAATTTCTCAAGTCGGTCTTGATCACCCATGGTGCCGCCCTGCTCTGCCTCCATTACGGTCGCAAGGCAGAGTTTCACCTCGGCGTGCGGGAAATGTTCCTGCTCACCACCTCGGTCTGGGTGGTCGCTTGCGTCTTCGGGGCCCTGCCCTTCGTCTTCATCACCCATATCGACTTTGCCGACGCCTACTTCGAGACCATGTCGGGGGTCACCACCACGGGATCCACCGTGCTGTCGGGGCTCGACGGCATGGCCCACAGCATCCTGCTGTGGCGATCCATCCTGCAGTGGCTGGGCGGGGTCGGCTTCATCGTGATGGCGGTGGCGGTGCTGCCCTACCTCAACGTCGGTGGCATGAAGCTGTTCCAGACCGAGAGCTCCGATTGGTCCGACAAGAGCGCCCCCCGCGCCAAAACGGTGGCCAACAACATAGTGCTGGTCTATCTGGTACTCTCCATGCTCTGCTTCCTCGCCTACTGGGTGAGTGGCATGAACCTGTTCGAAGCGGTCAACCACGCCATGACGACCCTCAGCACCGGCGGCTACTCCACCTCCGATCAATCCATGTCCCACTTCTCCCACGCGGCGCACTGGATAGGCACCCTCTTCATGTTCCTCGGTGGCCTGCCCTTCCTGCTCTATGTGCAGGCTCTCTCCCGCCGTGACAACAGCCTGTTCAAGGATGCCCAGGTGCAGGGCTTCTTCTGGCTGATCGTCTGGGTGACCCTGGTCGTCACCTTCTATCTCTGGGTGAGAGACATCTACGGCTTCATGGATGCCTTGCGCATCAGCAGCTTCAATATCGTCTCCGTGCTTACCACCACGGGTTTCGGACTCGGCGACTTCGGCACCTGGGGCCCGCTCACCACCATTATCTTCATCATCCTGCTGGCACTCGGCGCCTGCTCCGGCTCCACCTCGGGCGGGCTCAAGATCTTTCGGGTCCAGGTGGCCTTCGCCCTGTTCAAGAAACAGATGCGCCAGCTGATGCACCCCTCCGCCGTGTTTCCCCAGAAGTACAACGGCCGTCCGGTCAACGACGCCATCATCCGCTCCCTGATCTCCTTCGTGCTGGTCTACTTCGCCATCATCCTGCTGATCGCCGCCCTGCTCGCCGCTATCGGGCTGGACCCCCTGACCGCCATCTCGGGCTCCATCACCGCCGTCGCCAACGTGGGCCCGGGCATGGGGCCTGTCATCGGTCCCAGCACCAACTTCGCCAGTCTGCCGGATGCGGCCAAGTGGATACTGTCGTTCGGCATGCTGCTGGGACGCCTCGAGATCCTGACGGTGGCGGTACTCTTCTTCCCCTCCTTCTGGAAGCAATAAGCAGCCGTCCAGGCTGTTGCATGAAACGAAAAGGGCAGCCAATGGCTGCCCTTTTCGTTGTCCCGGCGAATGACGATTCCCCTCAGTCCGCCGACTCCTCCCGCTCCAGCGCCCTGTCCACCAGCGCGTCCGGCAAGGGCTTGGTCACCTCGACCCCCAGCTCGCGAAAGCGCTCGGCCTGGGCGATCAGGTTGCCACGACCGTTGACCAGGCGGCCCATCGCCTTGTCGTAGCTCTCCTGCGCCTTGTGCAAGCTGCCCCCCATCTGCTGCATCTCCTCCACGAACAGCCGCAGCTTCTCGTAGAGGCGGCCGGCCCGCTCCGCTATCTGGCGCGAGTTCTGGTTCTGCCGCTCGTAGCGCCACAGGTTCTCTATGGTGCGCAGCGCCACCATCAGGTTGGTAGGGCTCACCAGCAGGATGTTGTGTTCCAGCCCGTAGCGCACCAGGGAAGGGTCCGCTTCCAGGGCAGCGAGGAAGGCAGGCTCCACCGCCACGAACATCAGCACATAGTCCAGGGTGCGCACCCCGGGCAACTGCTGGTAATCCTTGCGGCCCAGCTCGCGGATATGGTTGCGCACCGAGGCGACGTGCTCCTTGAGCGCCACCGCCTTCTCCAGATCGTCAGCGGCGTTGTACCAGCGCTCATAGGCGGTCAGCGACACCTTGGCGTCGATGATGATGTCCTTCTCCTGGGGCAGGTGGACGATGACGTCGGGTTGGTAGCGCTTGCCCTTGTCCACCTCGATGTTGACCTGGGTGTGGTACTCATGCCCCTCGCGCAGGCCGCACTCGGAGAGGATCCGCGCCAGCACCACCTCCCCCCAGTTGCCCTGCTGCTTGCTGTCGCCCTTGAGGGCCCGGGTCAGCGCCGCCGCCTCTTCGGTCATGCGGGCGTTGAGCTCGGCAAGGCGCTCCAGCTCGAACTTGAGGTTGTGGCGCTGGGCCGTCTCCTGGGCGTGGGTCTCTCCCACCTGGCGGCGAAAGCCCTCCAACTGCTCTTTGAGTGGAGTCAGCAGGAGATCCATGCTGTTCTGATTCAGTTCGCGGAAGTTTCCAGCATTTTGTTCAAAGATACGATTGGCGAGGTTCTCGAACTGCTGACTGAGGCGCTGCTCAGCCTCTTGCTGCAACTGCAGCTTCTCGGCGCTGGCGATGCGCTCGCTGCGCAGAGTCGCCTCGGCCTCCTTGAGGCGGGCGGTGAGCTTGAGCAGCAGGGTCTGCTGCTGATCCAGCTTCTGCTGAGCCAGCATCTTCTCGTCCTGCAGCGCGTCCCAGCGGTCCTGCAACCCCTGATGACGCTCCTCCAGCAGCAGCGCCTCTTCACGGCCGCTGCGCCGCCCCCACCACCAGCCGAACAGCAGCGCCAGCCCGCCAGCCAGCATGGCAGGCCACCAGGTCAGCAGCGGGGTCATCTGCGCCCCCGCTGGCGCAGGAAGAGTTCGAGATAGCGGTTGAGCAGCAACCAAATCAGCACATAGAGCAGGTAGGCCGCCAGCACCACCCACTTGTGGCTGTTGACCCCGGTATCCAGTTCACTGAACTCGATACCCTTGAGATGGCAGTAAGCCCACATCAGCAGGGGGAAGACATAGAGCAGAGAAGCACGCCACAGAAATAGCCACATGAGTTCATTCAATCCCGCAAAAAGACCCGCCTAGCTTACACAAGGGCAACCCGGCTTGCGATCCTGCCCGCCGCTATTCTCTGGCTTGCCGGCCTAAAACTGGATAAAATTAACCCCTAATAGGTATAGAGGTGGGCATGACGCATTTTTTCTGTCGCTGGCTGGCACACGCATGGGGGAGCCCCCGCAGACCCGAGGTGGTCTGCCATGAGGCACGCCCGCCCTGGGCCATCGACGAGTCCCAGTTCCTCACCCTCTGCACCCGTTGTGGCGACTGCTTCAAGGCGTGTCCCAACGGCCTCATCAAGCCCGCCGATCGCCCCGAATATGACGGCAGCCCCATCGCCGGTACCCCAGTGCTGGATCTCGCCTGTGGCCAGTGCAGCTATTGCGGCAGCTGCGCCAGAGCCTGCCCCACGGGCGCACTGGATCTCTGCCTCGGCCGTCAGGTGCAGACCCGGGTCAGGATAGAGGCGAGCTGCCAAGCCCGTCAGGGCTACTATTGCCTGCTGTGCGAAGATGCCTGCCCCCAGCAGGCGATCAAGGTCGGCAGCGAGGGAGTGACCGTCAACATGGCCGCCTGCGATGGCTGCGGCGCTTGCGGCCTCGCCTGCCTGCACGGAGCCATCACCCTTGTGCCCCAGCTCTGACCGCTGGCAATGACAGAGGGGCCCGCAGGCCCCTCTGTCATTCACCGTGGCATCATGCCATGGTCAGGATATTATCCTGCTCTATGCCGAGAAGGTGGCACAGACGAGTGGGATCCCGCACCGCATCCGCCAAAGTGTACTCCCCCAGCACCTCCAGGAAGGCGTGCATGGCGCGGCGTAGAATGCCCTGGATGCGGCAGCCCCCGGAGAGACGGCAGTTTTCGCGCTTGCAGTCCACCGGGCAGAGCACGTGCTCCATGTCCATCACCACATCGCGCAGGTTGATGGAGACGGCGGCACGGCCGAGGCGGATGCCCCCATGCTTGCCACGCACCGTCTCGATGTAACCCTTGATGCCGAGCTGATGCACTATCTTGACCACGTGATTGCGGGAGATGGCGAAGGTGTCGGCCACTTCCGTGATGGTCGACAGGCGATCACCGGGCTGGATGGCCAGGAAGGTCAGGGTACGCAGGGCGTAGTCGGTAAATCGTGTCAGTTGCATGGTCGCACTTGCCTCTTACTACAAGCCAGAAATCAGGACGACAGCCGGTGGCCAAAGAGGGGGTCTGCACATGCGTGCGCACGGGATGGGCTTCTTCGACCGAGTCGTGAAGTCACAAGGGTAAGAGCAGCCCGGGCGGGTGTCGACGAAGATGTACATAAATCGACACTTTCTTTGATTGATCGCAAACTTGCCGCCTCAGCGAGGGGTTTTGGCGGTTTCCGTCGACAAATCCCCACCTCTTCTACCATCGCCGGAGCCGTTGTCCGGCGAGTTCAGTGGGGCTGCTTCAGCCAGTTGCGCAGCGCCTGGGAGGGGATGGAGCTCTCGGAGGCCACCGCGAAAGCGCCCCAGTCCACGGCGCACTGCAGCGCATCGGCCATGGCCATGCCCCGCGCAAGACCGTGGATGAGACCGCCCGCGAAGGCATCCCCCGCCCCCGTGGTATCCACCACGGAGACCGGTCGCGCCGCCACCCTGACCTGCTCCTCCCCGTGAATGGCCACGGCGCCCGCCTTGCCCTCGGTCAGCACCAGCCATTCAAGCTGCTCCCCTGCGAGCTGGCGGGCATGCTGCCAGAGGTCGCTCACCTCGCCGAGATCGGAGCGGGAGGCCACCAGCACGTGGCAGGGGCGGCGGGCCTGCCCCCCCTTGGGATACTGGGCCACTACGAAACTCTTGGCGAGCATCTGGCGCATGTAGCCCACGATGGCGGTGCCCGGATAGTTCACATAGAGGCAATCCACCCCTTCGGTCGGCAGATCCCCCGGCAGATCCGGACGACGTGGGCGCCTGAGAATGGTGCGCTCACCGGTGGCGTCCACCAGCACCAGCAGCTCGCCGGTCTCGCCGCCAAAGCGTTCCACATGGCTGCAATCCAGGCCGTATGAGGCCGCCTGCTCCAGCAGCCAGTCACCGGTGTCGTCCAGCCCGACCCGGGAGGCGATGATCACCTCGTGCCCCGCCCACACCAATCCGATGCCGGTATTGGCGGCGCCGCCGCCGAGCCTGCGCCCCTGATCCACGTATTGCAGCCGCGCCCCCGCCACCAGGGGTTCGGCCAGGGAGAGCACATGATCACAGTTGAGATTGGCGAGCAGCAGGATGCGGGACATGGAAACCTCGGCGGGAGGAGGCCGACACCCCGGGGTGCCGGCACAGAAACGGAAGCGGGATCAGTAGACGGGCAGCTCCACCCCTGACAGCAGCTCGTCGATGCGCGCCTGGGTCGGCTGCTGCATCACGTTCTGGATCATCTCCTTGGTGAGATGGGGGGAGAAAGAGCTGATGAAGTCATACATGTAGTTCTGCAAGAGGATGCTCTTGCTGAAGCAGATCTGGGCCGGGCAAGGCTCGAACAGGTGCTCCAGATTGATGGCCACGAGGCCGGGGGCATCGCTATCGTTGGCAACCAGGGAGGAGATGATGCCGATGCCAAAGCCCAGCTCCACGTAGCGCTTGATGACGCCGGCATCCATCACCGTCATGTAGTAGTTGGGAGTGAGGCCGGCCGCCTGGAACACCCTGTCCTGCACCTGACGCCCGGTGGCGCCGCTCTCGTAGCTCAGGATGGGATACTGGCAGAGCTGCTCTAGGGTCGGCTTCTTCACCTTGGCCAGGGGGTGCTCCTGGGGCACCACCAGGGAGAGGGTCCAGAGGTAGGCGGGCAGCGCGATCAGCTCCTTGTCGAAGCCTATCTCGTGGGCCACGATGGAAAAATCCGAGTATCCCTTGCTGATCTGTTCCTTGGTGGCGGACATCACAGGATGCAGGTGGAACGAGATCTTGGGGTACTTTTTGGTGAAGTAGGTGACGCTTTTCGGCAGCAGGTAGCGGGCGATGGTGTGGGTGGTGTGGATGTTGAGGGTGCCCACGGTCGGATCCAGGTACTCCCGGGAGATGGCCTTGATCTTGCTCTCGATATTGAGCATGGCCTCGGCACACTTGATGATCTCCTCCCCCACCGGGGTGATCCGGTGCAGGTGCTTGCCGCGGCGCTCGAAGATGCGCACCCCCAGCTCGCTCTCCAGCAAGCCGATCTGCTTGCTCACCCCAGGCTGGCTGGTATAGAGCGCATCGGAGGCAACGGAGACGTTGAGATTGTGGTCCCGCACCGCGATCAGATACTTCAACTGCTGTAGTTTCAAGGTTGCCCCCTCACAGACTGACGCGGCGCTCGTCGATGGACTAGGCCGCCAAAAATGGCGGCCAGTGTATCATCCGGACTGGGCATATCGCCGCTTGATCCTTCATTTTGCTACAAAATCTAGCATCAGCGCGGTGGATATGACAAACGGGGTTCAGCGCGCGTCGGCCCCGATCGGCAGGATGCCGAGGAACTGCAGCAGCCACTGCATCATGGTGGCGGAATCCACCTCCCCTTCCAGGGAAGAGAGACTGCTCTGGTAATGTGCATCGGGCAGCCTGTCCCGTCGCCGCTCGATCAGGGCCCGGTTGTACGCCACCGAGAATTCCGGGTGCCCCTGGATGGCGACGATGTGATCCCCCTGCAGGAACATGAAGTTGGGGCAGAAGTCGTTGCCCGCGAGCAGGGTCGCCCCCGGCGGAAGCTGCTCCACCTGATCCTGGTGGCTTGCCAGGATGCGGATGGTGTCCAGACCCGGCGCCATCCAGGGTTTTGTCGTCTGCATGGCATGGACCGACACCCCCAGCCCCCACCCCTTGGTGGACTTCATTACCTCCCCTCCCAGCGCCTGGGCGATCACCTGGTGGCCGAAGCAGACCCCGGCCAGCTTGACGTTGGCATCGTGGGCCCGGCGGATCCAGTCGCGCAGCGCCAGGATCCAGGGGATGTCGCTGTAGGCATCGTGGCGCGAGCCGGTGATGAGCCAGGCATCGCATTCGGTCAGATCCGGGGGCAGATCGCCGTCGAGGGCGGACCAGACCCGAAATTCCAGCTCGGGGGCCAACGCCCGGAAACCCTTGATAAACATCTCGGAGTAAACGGGACCAAAATCCCCCACCAAATCGGGGTCCAGCCGGTCACAATCGAGAATACCCAGTCGCATCTGTTACTCCTTGACAGAAGCGCCCCCGCAGACCGGCGGCCTGCGGGGGCAAGAGATTAAAGCCATGGCAGCGAGCCGGGGGCTCACTTCATGGTCGGCATGGAGAACTCGGCGCCGGCGCGCAGGCTCTGGGGCCAGCGGGCGGTCACCGTCTTCATCCGGGTGTAGAAGCGCACCCCATCCGGCCCGTGCATGTTGAGCGGCCCGAAGATGGACCGTTTCCAGCCACCGAAGCTGTGAAACGCCATGGGCACCGGAATGGGAACGTTCACCCCTACCATACCGACCTGAACCCGCGTGGTGAAGTCCCTTGCGGTATCTCCGTCACCGGTGAAGATGGCGGTGCCATTGCCGTACTCGTGTTCGTTGATGAGGCGCAGGGCCGTCTCGTAGTCCGGGGCCCGCACGATGGCGAGCACGGGGCCGAAGATCTCCTCCCGGTAGATGCGCATCTCGGGGCCGACCCGATCGAACAGGCTGCCCCCGATGAAGTAGCCCTCGCCATGGCTCAGGCCCCGGCCATCCACCACCAGCTCGGCCCCCTCGGCCACTCCCTGATCCACGTAGCCGCGCACCTTGGCCAGGTGTTCCCGGCTGATGAGGGGCCCCATCTCGTTCTCCGGACTCTGACCGAGACCGGGGCCGACCCGAAGGGCCGCCACCAGGGGCGAGAGCTTCGCCACCAGGGCATCGGCGGTCTCGTCACCCACCACCACGGCCACCGAGATCGCCATGCAACGCTCGCCCGCCGCGCCATAGGCGGCCCCCATCAGGGCGGAAACCGCCTGATCCAGATTGGCATCCGGCATGACCACCATGTGGTTCTTGGCGCCGCCCAGGGCCTGCACCCGCTTGCCGTGAGCCGAGGCGGTGGCATAGATGTACTGGGCGATGGGGGTGGAGCCGACAAACGACACGGCACCGACCCTCGGGTCGGTCAGCAGCACGTCCACCACCTCCTTGTCGCCGTTGACCACGTTGAGCACCCCGTCCGGCAGGCCCGCCTGCTTGAGCAGTTCGGCCATGCGCAGAGAGAGGGACGGATCCTTCTCCGAGGGCTTGAGGATGAAGGTGTTGCCGCAGGCCAAGGCCACCGGGAACATCCAGAGCGGCACCATGGCAGGGAAGTTGAACGGGGTGATGCCGGCGCAGACCCCCACCGGCTGCATCATGGAGTGACTGTCCACCCCGCGGCCCACGTTGAGAGAGTGCTCCCCCTTGAGCAGGTGGGGAATGCCGCAGGCAAACTCCACCACCTCCAGCCCCCGGGTCAGCTCCCCCTGGGCGTCGGAGAAGACCTTGCCGTGCTCGCGGCTGATGAGCTGGGCCAGCTCGTCCCTGTGCTGCTCCATCAGCTCCTTGAAGCGAAACAGCACCCGGGCCCGCACCAGCGGCGGGGTCTGGGACCACTCCCCAAAGGCGCGCTCGGCGCAGGCAATCGCCTCGGCACACTCATCGGCCGTGCTGAGAACGACGGAGCCCTGCTGCTGGCCGGTGGCCGGATTGAAGATGGCACCGAAACGCTCGCTGCGACTCTCGGTCGTCTCGCCGTCGATGAAGTTGTCGATCCTGTAACTCATAAATCCTCCGTGATGGGTCATCCGTCCTCCCCTCGCCGCGCCGGGGCAGCACAGGGGGATGACGCCCGGGACGAGCGCCATCCTGTGTGATGTGGGGGTCAGTCCTGGGCCTGCAGGGCGTCCTGCAGCAGGGTGAAGAGATCGTCTATCTGGCTGCGCTCGATGATGAGGGGAGGCGACAGGGCGATGATGTCGCCGGTCACCCGGATAAGCGCCCCCTTCTCGAAACAGCGCACGAACACCTCGTAGGCCCGCTTGCCCGGTGCATCGGGCATGGATTCGAGCTCAATGCCCGCCACCAGGCCGTAGTTGCGCACGTCCTTCACGTGCTTGCAGCCCTTGAGGGAATGGGCAGCCTCCTCCCAGTAGCCCGCCAGCTCGGCTGCCCGGGTCAGCAGATTTTCGCTCCGGTAGATCTCGAGGGTGGCCAGACCCGCCGCCGCCGCCACCGGGTGGCCGGAGTAGGTGTAGCCGTGGAACAGCTCGATGGCCCCCTTGCCCGCCGCCATCATGTCGTCATAGATATGGTTTTGCACCAGCACGGCCCCCATGGGGATGGCGCCGTTGGTGAGCCCCTTGGCGCAGGTGATCATGTCGGGGATGACGTCGAACTCCTGGGCGGCGAAGGGGGAGCCGAGGCGGCCGAAACCGGTGATCACCTCGTCAAAAATCAGCAGGATGCCGTGTTTGGTACAGATCTCCCGCAGCCGCTTGAGATAGCCCTTGGGGGGCATGATGACCCCGGTGCTGCCGGCGATGGGCTCGACGATGACCGCCGCGATGTTGCTGGCGTCGTGCAGGAAGACAATCTTCTCCAGTTCATCGGCCAGGGTGAGGTCTTCTGCTGGCAATCCCTTAGTGAACGCATTTTTCCCTATGTTGAGGGTGTGGGGCAGATGATCCACCCCGGTCAGCAGGGAGCCGAACCACTTGCGGTTGCCGGGAATGCCCCCCACCGAGATGCCGCCAAAACCCACCCCGTGGTAGCCGCGCTCGCGGCCGATGAGCCGGGTACGGGTCCCCTGGCCGCGAGCCCGCTGCCAGGCCAGCGCAATCTTGAGCGCGGTGTCCACGGACTCCGATCCGGAGTTGGTATAAAAGACGTGACCGAATCCCTTGGGGGCGATCTCCACCAGCCGGTTGGCCAGCTCGAACGGCAGGGGGTGGCCCATCTGGAAGGTGGGGGCAAAATCGAGGTGGGAGATCTGCTGGGAGACCGCCTCGGCGATCTCGCGCCGACCATGGCCTGCGTTGCAACACCAGAGTCCGGCAGTGCCATCCAGTATCTTGCGGCCATCCTCTGAGTGATAATACATCCCCTCTGCCGACTTCAGGATGCGCGGCGCCGCCTTGAATTGCTGGTTGGCGGTGAACGGCATCCAGAATGCGGACATGTCGGGGGTATTGATGTCGCTGACAGGTTTCATGGTCACCTCATCCTTAAGGCGTTTAGTAACACCCGGCTCATGCCTATTAAATTAAACACCTGAATCCATAAAAAAGGGCTTTTATCGCCCGGCTTGGTGTCACCCCTCAGGGGTGGTATAAGATATTTAACACAATTTTAATAATAGTAAACAGTCAAGGAGTGTCTATCGATGGATATCGGTCACCGCCTCAAGGCGGTTCGCACCAAGGCGGCCCTCTCCCAGCGCGAGCTGGCAAAACGCTCCGGTGTGACCAACGGCTTTATCTCCCAGATCGAGAAAAATCAGGTGAGCCCCTCGGTGGCCTCCCTGCGCAAGGTGCTGGAAGGCATCCCCATGTCATTGGCCAGCTTCTTCACCGACGAGACGGAGATGGATTCCGAGGTGATCTTCCGTGCGGACGACATGCCGGATCTCGGCACCCACCCCATCAGCTACCGTCTGGTGGGTCACAGCCGCGCCAACCGCGCCATCGGCATGATGCAGGAGATACTGCCCCCGGGCGCCGACACCGGTGACGACATGCTGAGTCACGAAGGGGAAGAGTGCGGCATCGTCATCCGGGGTCAGGTGGAAGTCACGGTAGGCGAGCAGGTTCACCTGCTGGCACCGGGGGATGGCTACTACTTCGACAGCCGCACTCCCCACCGTTTTCGCAACGTGGGGGATCAGGAGTGCGTGCTGATCTCCGCCAACACGCCCGCCAGCTTCTGACGGGCCTTCTCCCGGAACAGCCCGCCGGGATCCCCCCTGCCCGGCCCAGGGATCAGGCCAGCGACACGGGCTCCCGCCCCGCCGCGCGACCCCCGACACCACAGGCCAGGGCCCCCGGTTTGACCCGCCGTTGGCCCGGGTTGTTCGGGGTCAGTGTTTAATGAATTGTTACAAGATGGATTTACAAGCGGCAGGATGTTTAGCATATTGATACGCGGAGACTGACTTTCTGCCGGTTCAAGGAGTGAACATGAGTGACCTGACCCTGGCCCAGTGGCAACACAAGGCCGCCCATCTGACCCTGCCCTCGCAAGCCTTTATCGACGGCACCTACCGGGATGCCGTCAACGGCGCCACCTTCGATTGCATCAATCCGGCCAACGGCCAACTGCTGACCAAGGTCGCCTCCTGCGACGCCGCCGATGCCGAGCTGGCGGTCAAGGCGGCCCGTGCCGCCTTCGACGACAAGCGCTGGTGCGGCCTCTCTCCCAAGCAGCGCAAGCTCATCATGCAGCGCTTCGCCGAGCTGATGCGCCTGAACCTGGTGGAGCTGGCACTGCTGGAGTCCCTGGATATGGGCAAGCCCATCGGCGACGCCATGGGGTATGACGCCCCCGCCGCCGCGAACTGCATCGCCTGGAACGCCGAGGCGATAGACAAGATCTACGATCAGGTCGCCCCGGTGGAAGAGTCCGCCCTGGCCCTGGTGACCCGCGAGCCCCTCGGTGTCGTGGCTGCCATCGTGCCCTGGAACTTCCCCCTGGTGATGGCCTGCTGGAAGCTGGGCCCGGCGCTCGCCACCGGTAACTCGGTGATCCTCAAACCCTCCGAGAAATCCCCCCTCACCGCCTTGCGCATCGCGGGTCTGGCGAAGGAGGCGGGCATCCCCGACGGCGTGTTCAACGTGCTGCCGGGCTTTGGTCACACCGTGGGCGAGGCGCTGGCCATGCACATGGACGTCGACTGCATCACCTTCACCGGCTCCACCAAGATCGGCAAGCATCTGGTGCAGTGCTCCGGGAAATCCAATCTGAAACGCGCCTTTATGGAGTGCGGCGGCAAGAGTCCCAACATCGTGCTGGCGGATGCACCGGATCTGGACGCCGCCGCCAGAAGCGCCGTCGGCGCCATCTTCTACAACCAGGGGGAAGTGTGCACCGCCGCCTCCCGCCTGCTGGTGCAAAACAGCATCAAGCCCCAGTTCATGGAGCGGCTGCTGGCCCACGCCCGCGAATGGATCTCGGCCAACCCGCTCGACCCCACCACCCGCATCGGCGCCATGGTGGACCACATCCAGATGGAGCAGGTCCTCAACTACATCGCCATCGGCCAGCAGGAGGGCGCCAAGCTGCTGCTGGGAGGCAAGCGCACCCAGCCCGAGGAGGGCGGCTACTATATCGAGCCCACCATCTTTGACGACGTGACCCCGACGATGCGCATCTTCCGCGAGGAGATCTTCGGCCCCGTGCTGGCGGTGACCGGCTTCGACACCCTGGAAGAGGCCATCGCCCTTGGCAACGACACCGACTACGGCCTGGCGGCCGCTATCTGGACGGCGGATCTCAACCAGGCGGTGAAGGGGTCGCGCGCCCTGCGCGCCGGCACCGTCTTCGTCAACAACTGGGATGGCGGCGACATGACCATGCCGTTTGGCGGCTTCAAGCAGTCCGGCAACGGGCGCGACAAGTCCCTGCACGCCCTGGAGAAGTACACCGAGCTGAAAAGCACCTGGATCCAGCTCGAATAACGTCATAAATGACGCTTATCAACAAAACAGGGGGAGAAATCCCCCTTTCTCATTTTTACTCTTTTATCCCCTCGCTCAATCGATATAATCGTCAAATAGCAAGCCATTAAATTTAAAGATAAAAATGCTGTTTTTTCTGGGAAGTGTACTGTTTCTGGTGGTGGGACTGCCGCTGCTGTTCTTCGTGCTGGGTCAGGGGGAAGCCTATGTCACCTGGGGCCCCTGGATCTCCGCCATCGCCCTCATGCTGTGGCTGCTGATGGACGTGGAGAAGATCCGCCGCGGGGGCGGTCGCTGAAGTCGCTCCTGCTGTTAAAATCCCGTCAGACCCATTTATTGTCTTCTTTCCCTGCAGAAGGATCGCTACACTGACTTTTTGCGATGTTTCCCGACATCCGCACTCCAGTGAAGGTTATCCGCATGCAACAACAGATCCAGCGCCAGGGCGTCCTCTATGCCCTCGGCGCCTACACCCTTTGGGGCCTGGCACCCATCTACTTCAAGTCCCTCTCCGCCGTGCCGGCCGCCGAGATCCTGACCCACCGCATGATCTGGTCCTGCGCTCTGTTGATGGTGCTGGTGCTGCTCGGACGCCAGTGGCACAAGGTGCAGGCGGTGCTGCGCCAGCCCAAGGTGCTGCTCACCCTGGCCTTCACCTCCGTCACCGTCGGCGGCAACTGGCTGCTGTTCATCTGGGCCATCAACAACGGCCACATGCTGGATGCGAGCCTGGGCTACTACATCAACCCCCTGTTCAACGTGCTGCTCGGCATGGTGTTTCTGAGCGAGAAGCTGCGCCGCCTGCAGTGGTGGGCGGTGGGGCTCGCCTTTGTCGGTGTTGCCGTCCAGCTCATCGCCTTCGGCTCCCTGCCCTGGATAGCCCTGGTGCTGGCCTCGAGCTTCGCCATCTACGGCCTCATTCGCAAGAAGCTGGCCCTGGACGCCCTCACCGGCCTGCTCATCGAGACCCTGATCATGCTGCCGCCGGCCGCCTTCTATCTGTGGGGCATCGCCGACAGCCCCACCAGCCACCTCACCCAGAATGACTGGCACCTGAACCTGCTGCTCATCGCCGCGGGCGCCGTCACCACGGCCCCCCTGCTCTGCTTCACCGCGGCGGCCACCCGGCTCAAGCTCTCCACCCTGGGCTTCTTCCAGTACATAGGCCCCAGCCTGATGTTCATCCTGGCGGTGACCCTGTATGGCGAGGCGCTGGCGCTGGACAAGATGATCACCTTTGGCTGCATCTGGAGCGCCCTGGTGCTGTTCAGCCTGGATGGCCTGCGCAGCGGCAAGCGGCGCCAGGAGGTCGGCTGAGGCGCCGGCGCAATAATCTACAAGCCAAGGGGCCGCTTTCGGGGTATCAATAGGGGATGAACGCACCCCAATCCCGCATCCACTACTGGCAATCCCGGCTGCTGCCGGGGGTTGAACTCTCCCACTCCCACCACAGGGAGTTCAGCTATGGCCGCCACGTGCATCTGGACTACCACATCGGTCTGGTGCAGCGGGGCGGCCAGAAGTTCATCCACAAGGGGAACAGCCACAACCTGGTGCGCGGCGAACTCTCCACCGTCAACCCGGACGAAATGCACGACGGCCTCAGCCTGCTGCCGGAAGGGTACGAGGTGCGGGTCTTCTCCATCGCCCCCGAGCAGCTGGCCCGCTGGCTGCCGGAACACCCCGAGCCCTTTTTCCACCAGGGATTGCAGAGCCGCCCCGACCTCTATCAGGGCTTTGCCCGCCTGCACATGCACCTGGACGGCCCTTCCCCCGACGGCCTGCTGGCGGAGAGCCAGTTGCTGGCCCTGCTGGGCGAACTGTTCCGGCTCGCCCCCGAGCGCCACGCCCTGGCGGATCCCCAGCTCAGGTTCCTGCGCGACCATCTGCTGGCCCGGCTGGACGAGCGCCACACCCTGGAGGACCTGGCCGCCCTGTTCGGGCTGGATCGCTTCGCCTTCCTGCGTCAGTTCAAGAAGAAGACCGGCATGACCCCCTATGCCTGGCTCAAGCGGCTGCGCCTCGAACAGGGCAAGCGCCTGCTCGGCAGCGGTCTGCCGGTGAGCGAAGTGGCACTGGCGGTGGGCTTCTTCGATCAGAGCCACTTCCACCACGGTTTTCGTCAGGCCTTCGGGCTCACCCCGGCGGAGTATCGCCAGCAGATGCTGCCCGCCTGAATCGTCGCCGCTGCAATCTTTTACAATCTCCCGTCCCCCGTCCTGCCCCATGCTGTCACCTCCATACCGCTGTCGGAGGTCTTTTATGTTCACCAGCCTGTTTCTGACCCTGGGTCTCGTCCACCTCGTCGCCCTGGCGAGCCCGGGCCCGGATTTCGCACTCATCCTGCGCACCAGCCTGCACAGGCCCACCGCCCTCGGAGCGGCCCTTGGCATCGCCCTCGCCATCCTGCTCCACGCCACCCTGAGCCTGACCGGCATCAGCCTGCTGATCGCAAGCCAGCCCTGGCTCTTTCTCGCCGTGAAACTGGTGGGTGCCATCTATCTGGGCTGGCTGGGCTGGGGGGCGCTGAAAGCGGCCTGGCAGGGAAGCGGGGATCTGGCGCTGCGCGCCGGAGGCGAGCGGCCGGGCTGGCGCAAGGGGGTGAAGAGCGGGCTGGCCACCAATCTGCTCAACCCCAAGGCGATGCTGTTCTTCATGGGACTGCTGGCCGCCATGGTGACGCCCCAGGTGGATGGCCTGACCCGGGGATTGCTGATCCTGGAGCTGTTCCTGCTCTCCCTCGTCTGGTTCAGCGCCCTGGCCTGGAGCCTCTCCACTCCCCGCGCCCAGCACCTGCTCGGCCGCATCCAGCGCCCGCTCAACCTGATAACGGGCCTGCTGTTTGGCGCGGTCAGCCTCTCCATCCTGGTGGATCTGCAGGGGCACTGGCCAGCAGCCTGACCGGCACGTCCTTGTTGGCGGCAAGCAGAGAGGGGCCCTGACGGACGGCGCGACTACTCCCCGCGCCGCATCCCCTTGCGCAGGTAGACGTAACCCTCCCCCGGGCTGCCCCAGCGCTGATGGGCGCCGTTGTCATAGGCCCTGTCCAGCAGCCGGACGCTGTCCGGGCCGATCCAGAGGTACTGCACCAGGGTGGTGGCACCGCCAAAATCGGTGGCGCAATGCCCGACCCGGGTCTGTCCCTTGTACTCCCCGCCCGGCTGGCGGGTCAGCCAGATCTCGCACCCTTCGCGCAGGGAGAGTTGCTGCGGGGTGAGGGAGTCGAGCAGCTCGGGCCGACGCCAGGCGCCGGCAAAATCCGTGGCCCTCGGCATGGTCAGTTCGGCCATCAGGATGCGGCCATCGGGCAGGGAGGAGAAGCGGTAGATGCGCTGGCGAAACGGTCGCTGCGCCCGTTCGGTCAGAAACTGCTCCGCATAGACCCAGCGGAAGGGGCCCTCCCCGGGCCAGATCTCCACCAGCCGCAGCTCGGCGCTGGTGAAGCGGGCATCGAAAGTGGCCTGCTCCTGGCTGGAAAACTCCCCCGAGAACCAGGAGAGCAGGGGCTCCAGCCTCCCCTGCGTGGCATGGGGGCCGGGGGCCGTCACGAAGGGGACGGGCGCCGCCCAGATCAGGCTGGCGTAAAACAGCCCCAGCAGGGCCGCCATCAGCTGTGTCATCGAATCCTTCCGAGTCGCTTGCATGGCGGCGATTATATGAGCGAACGGTGACAATAACCTCTATCTTGATCAACTCCTTGAAGAGAAAACGAAAAATCCTCTCTGCAGGCGAAAGGAGGCGACGCACCCCCGCAGGCCACGGGGATGACGGCTATCCTTGCTGCGACCCGTCCCTGTTGCCGCCAAGAGGAGTCCCCCATGAACACAGTCACCCTGCACCGCGTACTCAAGGCCCCGCCACAGCGGGTATACCAGGCCTTTATCGAGCCGGACGCCCTGGCCAAATGGCTGCGCCCCCATGGCTTCACCTGCAAGGTGGCGGCGCTGGATGCCAGGGTCGGCGGCCAGTTCAGGATGTCGTTCACCCACTTCGCCAGCGGCCACACCCACGCCTTCGGCGGCGAGTATCTCGCGCTGGAGCCGGGCAAGCGCATCCGCTACACCGACCGCTTCGACGACCCCAACCTGCCGGGGGAGATGCAGGTCACCATCACCCTCACCCAGGTGCTGTGCGGCACCGATCTCGCCATCGAACAGGCGGGTATTCCGGCGGTCATCCCGGTGGAGATGTGCTACCTCGGCTGGCAGGAGTCCCTGATGCAGCTCGCCACCCTGGTGGAGCCCGAGATCCCCGCCGAGTGACCCGACACGGGGGCACCCCCGGTGGCCCCCGCACAGATACCCCTTGTGAGAGAGGGGCCTGATCAGGTATCTCTGTGGGCAGGGCGGGCTGCGTCCTTGCAGCGACCATCCACCGCCAGGAGCCCCCATGAAACGAGTCTTGATGATGACCATGGCTGCCGCCCTGCTGGGCGGGTGCGCCGTGAAGAACCAGGTCACCCACAGCCTGCAGGCGATCCCGCTCACGGCCTTCCAGCAGAGTGAAAGCAACCCCAACCAGCGTATCTACAAGGAGCCCGGCGTGGATCTGCGCCAGTACCATCAGGTGCTGCTCGATCCCTTGCAGTTCATCCGCCAGGAGAACGGCCAGTGGTATCTGCTGACCGCCAACGAGCAGAACGAGATAGGCCGCTACTACCACGCCACCTTCCAGCGGGAGCTGATGAGCCAGGGCGTCAAGATGGCTACCGAACCCGGTCCCGGCGTGATGCGGGTGCAGGCGGCCATCACCAACTTCGACCTGACCCACCCCGACCCCAAGCTGCGGGATCTGCTGCCCGCCAAGATCGCCATCAACGTCACCCGCGAGGTAATAGGCAAGGAGCCCTATCTGCTCAGGGTGGGCAGCATGGCCCAGTTGCTCGACGCCCAGAGCGGCAAGCTGCTGGTGCGGGTGATGGACGCTCGCGAGAGCCCGGACACCACCCACAAGGATTCCCCCATCACCGCCGAGGAGATGGAGAAGATGATCGATCAGTGGGCCGCAAGTCGCGCCAAACAACTGGCCGACAACCTGGGGCGCTGAGCCGGGCCGAAAACGACAAAGCCTGCCAGGGGGCAGGCTTTGTCGTCGCTGAAGCGCGGTTTATTGCAGGTTCAGACCACCCAGGTAATCCCGCTTGCCCAGATCCACCCCGGCCTGGCGCAGCAGGGCATAGGTCATGGTGAGGTGGAAGTAGAAGTTCGGGATGCCGTACTCGTGGACGCAGCTGTGGCCGTCCATCCCCTTGCCACCGGCCCAGTAGGGGTAGTAGTGGCCGCTCGCGTACTGGCTGAAATCCGCCTCCAGCTTGCCTTGCAGGTAGGCGATGGTCTTGGCCACGTGGGCGCGCAGATCCGCCATGGTCTTGGGATCATCCCCCAGCACCGGCGGCTCGCTCAGGCTGGCGGTGGCCACCACGGCGCGGGCGCTGTCACAGCAGATCAGCACCTGCTTGCTCAGGGGCAGCATGTCGACGATGAGGCGCTCATTGAAGAAGTTGTCCACGTTGAATTTCTTTGCCTCGGCGTGGGCCTCGGCCTTGGCCAGACACTGGTCCAGGTTGGTCAGCATCTTGATGAACTGGGCTGCGATATCACGATTCATAATGCACTCTCGGTTGGTTGAAGGCAGTAAAACGAGCGGCTCCACTATAGCGCATCCCCCTTGCAGTTCGAGCCCGAGGGGATGAAAAGCGGGGGCGTCCTCCCTGCCCTGCGACAGGCGGTGGCGATCACCGGCGGGCAGCGAGACCAGAGCGCCATACCCCGTCGCCGCACCGCGTCCCTCTTTCCCCCTTTTTTGATCTGTGACAGGCATCTCGTTTTTCGAGGGGCGTAGTCTGGAGCCCGTTGCCCCGGCACGGGCCGAGGCACCCATCCCACAAGGAGAATGCCATGAAGATCTACGATCGAAACCGCAATGTGCTGACCCTGGGCCAACGGGTGATGATTGCCGCCACCGGCGCAGTCGACACCCTCAAGGAGGCGCACACCGACAACCTGACCCCCTATGAGGCGGAACATGAGAAGTGCGTGCTGCTGACGAACAGCCAGGAGCGCTACGCCCCCATCGAGTTGATTAGACTAGGCTGATCCCGTTTTCCGTCACCCTACTCTTTACAATTCACCCGGCCGCCGCGTCCGTCGCTGGCCGGGTTTCTCTCTCCGCTCTACTCCTTCTCCGAGCCGCTGCCACCTTATGAGGGCGAGGCGATGCAGCTTGCCGGTATCCAGCCTGATTGCCCCGCTTCGTTGTGAACCCAGAGCCAGCCTGCCAGCTCCCGATCCACCCGTACCCGCTCCCCCACCGCCACGTCCAGCTCCCGGGCGGTATAGTCCTGGCGCGCCTGCGCCTCCCCGGCGCCGATCGGGGTCAGCAGGGACAGGGGCGCCCACCCCTCGTTGCCGTCTGCGGTAAAGGTGCGCACCCAGCCCGGAAACTCGTCGTCCTCGTAGCCGATGCGCACCCGCTCTCCGGCCCGAAAGGCGATGGGATTGGGGTAGCAGGTGTGGTGCGCCGTGGTGATCAACGCCAGCATTGTCTCGTCCTCCGACAGGTTCTGATGAGTAACGTCCAGAGTCATACCACAAGCCGGGCCCCGTTGCGTCAACCGGGCTCACACCCCCTGGCAGAGGGCACGCTCCCCCAGGGCGGGCCGACGACCCTGATCCCCACGATTCATTACTGTCAGTGAATTTTCATATCATCCGAGTGTCATTTCAGTGAACACATCACCGCCCTAGACTGCTTCTCGAACCTTAACGAGGAGTCTTGTATGAAACTCACCCCTATCCCGCTGCTGGCCGGCACCCTCGCCTCGGCCTTCTCTTTCAACACCTTCGCCGGTGACATCGTCTCGGTGCAGTTCAGCGATGGCCGCCCCGCCGTGACCGGGGTCGAAGCGGTCAACAACGCGCTCAACCCCATCGGCGTCAACGTGGTCACTGTCGACATTCCCGAGGCCGCCAGGCCGCTGCTTGAAGCCTCTCACCGCCGCGCGTTGACCAAAGCGGAGCACGGCGCCCTGATCTCGGCCTTCAACCTGAGTCAGGGAGAACTGCTGGAGCAAGCCAGGCTCGCAGGGCGCGCGCCTGCGGTGCAAGGGGGCGGCGTCGCCACCGAAGAGACCGGCGTCGGCCCCTACCCCAAGGTCTATGACCTGATGGCGCTGGACGAGCGCACCCGCAGCGCCGTGCTCGGCAAATATGGCCGCATGCACGTCAACTCCGCCGAGGACGGCACCGACATCGACGAGGTGATGACGGTGGTCAGCGGCGGCCCCTTCCGCTGGGGCTTTACCCTCAAAGACGGCAGCATCGCCCGCTTCCAGATAGACAAGGTGGGCCTTGAGGACAAGGCCGTGCGGATCAGCTATCACGGGCTCGGCATGCACGCCGGGTTGATGGATGCAAAACAGGGGCTGCTGGTAGCCTTCGCCCACGGCCCCAGAGCGTTCACCATGCGCTACCAGGCCGACGTGCCCCACGCGCAGTTGCTTGGCACCAACCCCTGGGCCGATGTCGGCATCACCCTGCCCCCCGCCCCTGGCAAAGTGCAGTAAGCCGGTGCGTGCCATCTGGCGGCGGGGCCCGGGCCCTGCCGCCTGCTTTTATGCCTGCTATGCCTGCCGTCACGGGCCGGGGAGCCCTGGGCTCATCGCCTCCCTTTCGTCTGCGTCTCTGTCGGGCCCGCCACGCCCCGGAGGGCCATGATCCGGGCCGGTCTGCCACGGGCAACTCTCTGTCTGGCGGGGGATGGGGGGTGGACACCCCGGGGAACCGCACTATTGTGATAAAAGTGCGCAATGATGGCGCCATCATTTACCAGTAGTGAATTAACGGGGGCAGGATGAACAAGATCACGGCGCTGAACGTCTTTCGCCGGGTGGTGGAAATGGGCACCTTCAGGGCAGCGGCGGACGATCTGCGCCTCTCCCAGGCGGCGGTCAGCAAGAACATCAACGAGCTGGAAGCCTTTCTCGGCATTGCGCTGATCAACCGCACCACCCGGCGGCTGAGCGTCACCGAAGCCGGCATGGCCTATTACGGCCAGATATGCGCCGTGCTGGACAGCCTGGAGGCCGCCGACCAGTCCATCATGGCTGCCTCCTTCAGCCCCAGGGGCAGGCTGAGGATCGGCATGCCCATGTCCTACGGGCTGATCCGCCTCAACCCCCTTGTCTGCGCGTTCCAGCGCCGCTATCCGGAAATCGGCATCGAGGTGATCCTGAGCGACGCCTACATGGATCTGGTGGATCAGGGGCTGGACGTGGTGATCCGGGGGGCTGGCACCCTGGAGGACTCCACCCTGCGCGCCAAACCCCTGTGCGAGGTGCAGCGGGTGCTCTGCGGCGCCCCCGACTACCTGAAGGAGGCGGGCCAACCCGCCCACCCGGCGGATCTCAAGGCCCACAACTGCCTGCGCTACAGCCTCTCCTCCTCCCCCAACAAGTGGTTCTTCACCCGGGACGCGGAGAGCGTGGCGGTGGAGCTGCCCCCCGCCAGCTTCTGCGCCAACAACGGCATCGCCCTGAAACAGGCGGCGGTGCAAGGGCTCGGGGTGATCCTGGTACCGGATGAATTCGTGTCGAACGACCTGTCGGACGGCACCCTGGTCAGATTGCTCCCCGACTGGCAACCCGACCCCCACGCCCTGTTCGCCGTCTACCCCTTCCACAAGGAGCAGTCCCGCAACGTGCGGCTCTTTATCGAATTTATCGTCAAGGCGTTTCAGCCGAGGTAAGTCAGACAGGCGGGAGCTTGGGATATCCGCCTGCATGTAGGTTCGATTAGCGAAGCGTAATCGGACGTTCGCGTAATCGGACAATCGGACAATCGAACGATCGCGTCACCGGTCCATCCCATCATCTGACAACCGCGCGACGGGGCCCACGAACGGATCGCCGGGCGGCAAGGCTATGCTTGACTTTTCTGCCGAAGATAGGGGAAATGCATGGCCAACTGGCGGCGGGCATGGTGGCCCGGAGGAACCTGGTTCTTTACCGTCAACCTGCTGGAGCGGCGCAACAACCGGTTGCTGGTGGAGCAGATCGACCTGCTGCGCCATAGCGTTGCCAAGGTGCAACAGGCTCACCCCTTCGCCATTCATGCATGGGTAGTGTTGCCCGACCATCTCCACTGCATCCTCTCTTTACCGCAGGGGGACACCGATTTCCCCCTGCGGTGGCGGTTGATCAAAAGCCACTTTTCCCGCGCCTTGCCGGTGACCGAGCGGCGTAGCCAGACCCGGTTGCGCCACGGGGAGCGGGGCATCTGGCAACGCCATTATTGGGAACACCTGATCCGGGATGAGCAGGATTACCGCCACCATATGGATTATGTCCATATCAACCCCCTCAAACATGGTCATGTCACCCGGGTGGCCGATTGGCCGTATTCCACCTTCCATCGTTACGTGGCGAGTGGCGTCTATCCGCCGGATTGGTGCGGGTCGGTGGATGGGGTGTTGGGAGGATTGGAGTAAACCCCTAAAAGGGTTGTTCCGTTGTAAACGTCTGATTACGCGATCGTCTTACGCGATCGTCCGATTACTCGATCGTCCGATTACGCTTCGCTAATCGAACCTACGCACTACGCACGTTGTCGCAAAAAACGGATTTATTAAAAACTTATTTGTATAATTCATATCTGGTTATTACTATGTGCTTTCAGTCATATGAATGGTAAAAATATTATGAAAGATTTCATTACCCAGTTAGAGCAAGAAACAAGAAAGGTTGACTTTGATTCTTTCGATATTTCTGTTAAAGAAATAATATCCATGTCATATGATGATATTATCGATGTTGCACCTGAATATCAGCGCCAATTTAGATGGCCAGCCGAAAATCAATCAAAATTAATTGAGTCTGTTTTTCTTGGCATTCCTGTTCCAAGCTTGTTTATGGCTGCTAACAGGGATGGAACGTGGGAGTTGATTGATGGTGTACAGAGATTAAACTCATTGATTCATTTCGCTGGTTCACCTGAACAGCTAAAGAAATTTTCTTTTGAGAGTCCTCTCGTATTAAAAGATTTGGAGATTTTGAGTGAGTTTAATGGTTGCACATTTGATGATCTTCCATCAACATTAAAACTAAAATTTTCACTTCGTCCTTTGAAAGTTACAACGCTTAGTGATAAAAGCGACATGAAAGTAAGATTTGATCTTTTTGAACGATTGAATACTGGTGGTATTAAGTTGACAGATCAAGAGATACGGGCATGTGTATTTCGTGGTCAATTCAACGATTTCTTGACTGAACTTTCTCTCAATCAAGACTTTAATGCTGTTGTTAACTTACCTGACCCGAAGTTAAATGATGGTACTAAACAAGAGTTAATACTTAAGTTCTTTGCATATAAAAATAACCGTGATGAGTTTGATCATAGTGTCGTTGGTTTCTTAAATAATTATATGGCTGAGTCTGTTAAAAGTTTTGATTACTCTAAAGAACGTAAAATATTTGAGGAGACTTTTTCTACTTTACGCAAAGAATTACCATCCGGTATTAAAAGAGGTTCCCGTAAAAATACACCATATAACTTATATGAAGCTATTGCTGTTGGTGCAGCAGAGGCAATTGAAGCTGGATTCGATATAACAAATAGAAATGTTGTTACTTGGATTGATGATGCTGAGCTAACTAAACTGACGTCTGGCGCTACTAACTCTAAGCCTAGAGTATTTTCTCGAATAAATTATTGCTGTGAAAGGTTTAAGGGCAATGTTTGATTCAACCGAGCAAGAAATTAGAGATAGAATTAGACAGTCGAAAGAAATTCTATCTCTGATTGAAAGATTAGAAGGAGGGAATAGTGCAAAGCTTGAAAAAGAGGCTGGAGAGGTCGATATAATAAAAATTCAGAAAGGAATTTTTTTCGTATCATTGTATTCCTCCATAGAGTACAGTCTTACTGCAAGCTCAGCATGCTTTTTAACCCTGCTTAATAAGCATAAGAGAAGGCCGATAGAGTATCATAAGTATATGTTGTGTACTATATTGAACTCCGAGTTTAACTCTGTTAGAGAATGCGGAAAGAAAAACTTATGGGAGAAAAAAGCCTCATTCTTTGATACTTTATTTTCAGATGACTTACTAAGTATTGATGCTAGTGTTTTCCCCGCTGATGGAATAAATATATCAGACAAACAAATAAAGGATGTTTGGAAATTTTTCAACTTGCCAGGTCATCATCTACCAGATAATAGTCTCAGACTGGTCCTTAGTGAAGTTAAGGACCATCGAAATGCTATCGCTCATGGTAGAGAGAAGGCGATTAATATAGGCTCTAGATATACGCTTGATTCGTTGAAAAAGAAAACTCAAGATATAGAGTCAATATGTTTTCATATATTAAATGGATTTAAAGAAGCCTTTTCTTTGGAAGCATATTTATCTGATGAAAAAACATAGTGTTGCATATGATCGTAGGTTCGAGTAGCGAAGCGTATTCGGACGATCGCGTATTTAAAGTTGTCGCGATAGGCAATATAAAAAAATCAACCCGGCCTAAGCCGGGTTGATTGCATCAAGAGGCAGAAAAAATCAGAGCGCTTCCAATCTGGCATACGCCGTCACCAGCCACTTGGCGCCGACGTCGTCGAACTGGATCTGCACCCGGCTCTGCTGGCCGACCCCTTCGAAGTTAAGCACTATGCCTTCCCCGAATTTCGGGTGCAGCACCCGCTGGCCGAGCTTGATACCGCTGGCGTCGAAGCTCTGCTGCACCTCGTTCTGGCTAAAGCGGCCATATTGCGTGGGTCTACTCACCTGGGTGCGCAGCCGGATCTCTTCCAGACACTCGGCGGGCATCTCGCGGATAAAGCGGCTCGGCTTGTGGAACATCTCGCGGCCGTAGATGCGGCGGCTCTCGGCATAACAGATGTAGAGCTTCTCCATGGCGCGGGTCATGCCCACGTAACAGAGGCGGCGCTCCTCTTCCAGCCGCCCCGACTCCTCGGTGGATTGCTGGCTGGGGAACATGCCTTCCTCGACGCCAACCAGCAGCACCAGCGGGAACTCCAGCCCCTTGGCGCTGTGCAAGGTCATCAGCTGCACCGCGTCGGCATATTCGTCGGCCTGATTCTCGCCGGACTCCAGCGCCGCGTGGGCGAGGAAGGCGGAGAGATCGCTCATATCCTCCAGCTCGTCCGGGCGCTGGTACTGGCGGCAGGCGGTGACCAGTTCGTCCAGGTTCTCTACCCGCGCCTGGGATTTCTCGCCTTTTTCCGCCAGATACATGGCCTTGAGGCCGGAGTTCTGGATGACGATGTCCGCCTGCTGGTGCAGGGGCAGCAGGGAGACCTGTTCCTCCAGCGCGTCGATGAGATCCACAAAGCCGCGCACCGCGTTGCCAGCGCGACCGGTCAGCACCTTGTCATTGAGCAGAGTCTTGGCGGACTGCCACAGATTCTGGCCCTGATCCCGGGCGTTATTGCGCAGGATCTCCAGGGTGCGATCGCCGATGCCGCGGGTCGGGGTGTTGACCACCCGCTCGAAGCTGGCGTCGTCGCCACGGTTGTTGATGAGCCGCAGGTAGGCCATGGCGTCCTTGATTTCCTGCCGCTCGAAGAAGCGCAGGCCGCCATAGATGCGATAGGGCATGGCGTCCTGCATCAGCGCCTCTTCCAGCACCCGCGACTGGGCGTTGGAGCGATAGAGGATGGCGCAGTCGGCGAGCAAGCCACCTTTCTCTTTCCAGTCCTTGAGGCGGCCCACCACGAAGCGCGCCTCGTCCACCTCGTTGAAGGCGGCGTAAAGGGAGATCGGCTCCCCCTCGGCGCCCTCGGTCCACAGCTCCTTGCCGAGCCGCTCGGCGTTGTTGGCGATGACGCTGTTGGCGGCCTTGAGGATATTGGCGGTGGAGCGGTAGTTCTGCTCGAGGCGGATGGTCTCGGCGCCCTGATAGTCGGTCAGGAAGCGCTGGATGTTCTCAATCTTGGCGCCGCGCCAGCCATAGATGGACTGGTCATCGTCACCGACGATCATCACCTTGCCGGTGTCGCCCGCCAGCATCCGCAGCCAGGCGTACTGGATGCCGTTGGTATCCTGGAACTCGTCCACCAGGATGTTCTGGAAGCGGTCGCGGTAGTGCTCGAGGATGTGCGGCTTGTTGAGCCACAGCTCGTGGGCGCGCAGCAGGAGTTCTGCGAAGTCCACCAGCCCGGAGCGATCGCAGGTCTCCTGGTAGGTCTTGTAGATCTGCTGATAGGTGCGGGTGACGGGGTCGCCGTAAAGGTCGATGTCGCCGGGGCGCAGCCCCTCGTCCTTCTTGCCGTTGATGTAGCCCATCACGGCGCGCGGGGCCCAGTGCTTCTCGTCGAGGTTGAGCGCCTTGAGCACCCGGCGGATGAGACGGTACTGATCGTCGGAGTCGAGGATCTGGAAATCCTGCGGCAGCCCTGCATCCAGATGGTGGGCCCGCAGCAGGCGGTGGGCGATGCCGTGGAAGGTGCCAATCCACATGCCGCGCACGCCGTCACCGATCACCTTCTCGACCCGGCCGCGCATCTCGGCCGCCGCCTTGTTGGTAAAGGTCACGGCGATGATGGAGAAGGGTGAACAGCGTTCCACCTGCATCAGCCAGGCGATACGGTGCACCAGCACCCGGGTCTTGCCCGAACCGGCACCGGCCAGCACCAGCAGGTTGCAACGGGGGGCCGCCACCGCGTCTCTTTGCTTGTCATTGAGCCCGTCGAGCAGGGTTGAAACGTCCATCACCACTCCTGTTTATTTATACAGGCGAGGATTATACGGCCTGAGCCGCCAGAGACCAACCGGCAGGATCAACGAAGGGGGCGGTGATAGTCCCGGTATTGGCCCAGTACCTCACCGGAAAAGCTGAGCAACCGGGCGCGGGGGGCATCCAGCACCTGCTGGACGGGATCAAATCGCAGTGAAGCGGCCAGCATGCGGCCCTCAGGCAGGGTCACTTCCGTGTTCCCCATCACCAGCATGCCGTCCTGATAATGCCCATGCTCGAAGCGCACGATGACGTCATTCACCATCAAGGTGCCCTGCTTGAGCTGCAGTGATGCTCGTTGCATCTCTCGCAACGCAAACAGACTGGACAATGACGGACGCCCGCTGGGCATCCGCTGCAAGTATTCGTGGGTGGTCAATTGATATTGCAACTGACCCTGACGATCGAAGACACGCTCCCGATAATCGGTGTAGCGCGTCAGCATGCCGGCAGCCTGTGCCACCGGCATCCACAACAGGAGCGCCCCCGTCAGGAGCGCTCCCACTGGTTTACAGCTGATCGGCACAGCTGACCTTGTTGTCATCCAGGTCGGTACAGGAGACGAAGACCTTGTCAAAGGTCGACCCGGCCACCGGCGTCATCTGGGTTGACCAGTCATAACCCACCCCCTTGGCATAGATGGCGGTGTGGCTCTCCTGATCTTCCTGCATCCAGCCGATGTACTTCAGTGCGCCGCGATCGCTCTGGGCAAGTGCCTTGAACTCGTCGCTCGTGATGAGACACATGGGCTCTCCCATGGCCTTGGACAGCTCGGCATCCCGCGCCCCCACGGCGCCATCACAGCCGCCGGTCACCTTGATGGTCATGTCACTGCGATCCAGCATCTCATCGAAGAACGGCAGCACATTGATGTTGTACTTCACCCCCACCTCTTGAGGCTGCCAGCCCATGCCGGTATTGACGTATCGGGTCTCGACGCTTTCCCACTGGATAGTGGGCACAGTGCCTGCAAAGTGGTTCGCCAGCTCCTTGAGAGTCGCGGCATTGGCCTCGATCTCATCCTGGGTCAACGACTCGTCCAGCTTGCTCTGATCGATGGTCAGAGCGAGGCTCACCGCATCCTTCAACTGCGACTTGGCCTTGGCCAACCGTGCTTTGGCATCGTCGGTCAAACGGAAGAAATCGGCGTGCGCCACCAGCGCATCCGGCTCGATTTCCTGCTGACTGAACTGGGTCTCGAAGGTGCTGCTGCTCTCTTCATAGGTGGTGGTCGGCTGCATGCCCCAGGTGTCCTTGATGTGCATACGCGGCAAGGTCACTTCTTCCTGCTGGGTGACATAGGCGCTGTCAGGACCGTACTGGTAGGAGGCGGCGATGTTGAGGGCCGATGCCATCGCCATCGCCGAGGCCCGCAGGGCCTTGGCACCGTCGAGGTTGAGGGTGACGGTATCGTCATCGCCATAGGTGGCGCTGTAATCCGGATCCTGGATATCGGCCAGGGCAGCCGCGACGTTTTCCAGGCTGTCGGCATAGGCGCCCATCAGCTTGGCCACGTCACGGGTATATCCCTTGCCACCTTTGAGCGCCACGGAGGCGGTGCCGGGGGTGTGGATGATGACATCCATCACCTTGGCCAGGCTGGTGCTGTAACCACTGCCAATGGCGGACGAGGTGAAGCCCAGGCGTTCAGCCACCACGGGGTTGTTGGTCACCTCCAGCATGGTCAGCATGGCCAGCACGATCTGGCGATCGGCCTTGCCGCTCTCACCGGTCTCGGCCTGCAGGGTCTCCTTGTACTCCTTGAACTTGCTCTCGACGTCCAGGTTTTTCAGATCGGTCAGTCCCTGCAGATCGCTCAGCACCTTGTCGACCGCCACGGAGCGGCCATTGACGCCAGCCAGGGTGGCGGAGAGGTGGGCTTTCGCCGCAGCCAGAGAGACGACGGCCTTGGTGAGGCCCGCTGTTTTCAGCGCCTCGACCAGGGAGGTGTTGAAGGCGTCATCGCTACCCAGTTCGACGATCCCCAGTTGCGCGACCTGCGCCTTGTCGAGGGTGATGCCGTTCTCCGGATTGCTGTCGCTGTCGAGCGTCTGCAGCAATGCCGCAATGCGGATCGCTTTCTCCTTGTCGTCACCCGCCAGGGTGTAAGGGGTCACCAGCGAGTTGCCCGCCTTGAGGGTCACCGCCCCCAGGCGTTGGTTGCCCAATGCGAATTCGCAGGTGTCGCCATCATCAAACAGGAATTCACCCTTGGCATTGGTGACACCGGTGTAATCGTTGCACCGATAGTCGAGGCCACCCACGACGGAATCCAGGAAGACGGCAGTGTGAAGAGGCTTGCTGCCGGTGTCGGTGCCACCGCCATTGTTGCCACCATTGTTGCCACCATTGCTGCCGCCACCGTTATCGTCACCACCGCCCCCGCAAGCGGTCAACATGACACCGGACAACACACAAGCCACTGCCATACTCAGCACGTTTTTTTTCATTTTTATCACCCGAACAAATGTCAAAAATACGGCCCCATCCCGGGGGCCAAGTTAATCCGGGTATAACCTAGCGTACCCATATGACAAACACCAATGCATTTCCATATGAGTGTGCTTGCCATCACGCAGGCCCCGAGCGAGCAGGAAAAACGGCCACAGACGACGGCCCTGGGAGGGGAAATAGCCACCCATCGTGGGCTGTCACACCCGGGGCGGACCTCCTGGCGATCAGCCAGCCCGCCCGCCGGCGTGGCGTCGATGAGGCCGCAGGGCTGGTGCCGATGGAAGCCAGTTTTTTCATCAGGGGAGGAAAACGGTTGCGCCTAACGTCATGAATCCAAACACAAATGTCGATCGAGCCCTATTAATCCCGGAATTTAATTCTGCAAAAACACCATAAAACAACCACTTATAAGGCAATTTGCTTATATTTCAAACCGTTAACGCAAACGTTTTTCCTCTATGATCCCCTTGACCAACGGGCTGGCTCACTTACAGTTAGCCAGCGTGCTTTATGACCTGCCAAGACAGGTTGTGGACCCTCACATAACAATCAAGGATACGATCGTGACTAAAGTGCTCAAGCTGGCCACCGTGGCCGCCCTCACCCTCGCTGCCCTGTCCGCCCAGGCAGCCTCCGAGCCCGCCGTCATCTATGACACCGCAGGCAAATTCGACAAGTCCTTCAACGAAGCCGTGTTCCGCAACGGCGTCGAAGTCTACAACAAGGACAAAGGCGTCAAGGTCAAGGAGTTCGAACCCCAGAACGAAGCCCAGCGCGAGCAGGGCCTGCGTCGTCTGGCCAGCCGTGGCAACGGCCCCATCGTCGCCGTCGGCTTCAACATGGGTTCCGCGGTAGAGAAAGTGGCCACCGAGTTCCCGAACACCCAGTTCACCATCATCGACATGGTGGTCGACAAGCCGAACGTCCAGTCCCTCATCTTCAAGGAGCATGAAGGTTCCTTCCTGGTGGGTGCCCTGGCGGCCATCGCCTCCAAGACCGGCAAGGTCGGCTTCGTGGGCGGCATGGACATCCCGCTGATCCGCAAGTTCCAGTGCGGCTATGAGCAGGGCGCCAAGTACATCAATCCGAAGATCGACGTCTATCAGAACATGACCGGCTCCACCCCGGCAGCCTTCGCCGACCCCGCCAAGGGTGCAGAACTGGCCAAGTCCCAGTTCGCCAAGGGCGCCGACGTGGTCTATGCCGCCGCCGGTGGCACCGGTATCGGTGTCTATCAGGCTGCCAAGGACGAAGGCAAGCTGGCCATCGGTGTGGATTCCAACCAGAACCACCTGCAACCGGGCACCATGCTGACCTCCATGGTCAAGTCCGTGGGTCTGGCCGCGTACAAGAGCTGGGATGACGCCGCCAAGGGCAGCTGGAAGCCGGGCATCCAGTCCCTGGGTCTGGCCGAAGGCGGGGTTGACTGGGCGCTGGACGAGAACAACGCCAAGCTGATCACCCCGGAAATGAAAACCAAGGTCGAGAGCATCAAGGCCGACATCATCGCCGGCAAGATCAAGGTGCACGACTACATGAGCGACAACTCCTGTAAGTACTGATCCTGCAAATACCGAGTCACTGCTACGACTCTCAACCAGTGATGACCGGCCCGCACGGGCCGGTTTTTAGTCTCTACTTCATGACCCGCAAGGACTGCATCATGGACCAGACAGATCGCTATGCCATCGAATTAAGGGGTATCGATAAGCGGTTCGGCGACGTGTACGCCAACAAGCAGATCGACCTTCAGGTTCGTAAAGGCAGCATTCACGGCATCGTCGGCGAAAATGGCGCCGGCAAGTCGACCCTGATGAGCATCATTTACGGTTTCTACCACGCCGACAAAGGCGAGATGCTGATCGACGGGAATCCGTTCAAACCCCATGGCTCCCAAGATGCGATTGCCGCCGGGGTGGGCATGGTGCACCAGCACTTCATGCTGGTGAACAACTTTACCGTATTGGAAAACGTCATCCTGGGGGCCGAGAACGGCTGGCGCCTGGGCAAGAGCCTGGCGGCCGCCGAGAAGCTGCTGGGCGAGCTGGCACGGGACTATGGTCTCGAGGTGCCGCTGCACGAGAAGGTCGAGGATCTGCCGGTGGGCCTGCAACAGCGGGTCGAGATCCTCAAGGCGCTCTATCGCGGTGCCCGCATCCTGATCCTCGACGAGCCCACCGGGGTGCTGACCCCGCAAGAGGCGGATCACCTGTTCGAGGTGCTGAAAAAGCTGCGGGATCAGGGGGCGACCGTCATCCTCATCACCCACAAGCTGCGGGAGATCCTGGCCATCACGGATCAGGTCTCCATCATGCGCCGGGGTGAAATGGTGGCCCATGTCGCCACCAAAGACACCGACAAGGAGCAGCTCGCCGAGCTGATGGTGGGCCGCAAGGTGCGCCTCAAGGTCGACAAGGGCACCGCCCAGCCGGGCGAGGCCAAGCTCAAGGTCGAGGGCCTCTCTTACGTCGATGACGCCGGGGTGGAACGGGTCAAATCCGTCAGCTTCGAGGTGCGGGCGGGGGAAGTGGTCGGCATCGCCGGGGTCTCCGGCAACGGCCAGTCCGAGCTGCTCAGCATGCTCGGCGGCATCCTCAAGCCCAGCAAGGGCGGCTTCACCATCGCCGGGGCGCAGCGCCATGAGGTGAGCCAGAGCCACCCGGCCGACCCGGAGCAGGTGCGCAACTTCGGCCTCGGCCACATCCCGGAAGACAGGCACAAGATGGGGCTCATCAACCGCTTCGAGGCGAAAGAGGCCTTCATCCTCGGCTATCACCGCCGTGCCCAGTACAACAAGGGCTGGCTGCAGGACAAGGAGGCGATCCGCCAGGATTGCCAGGCCAAGATGGAGAAGTGGGACGTGCGCCCGCCGAGCCCGGAGCACAAGACCGCCAACTTCTCCGGCGGCAACCAGCAGAAGCTGGTGATCGCCCGGGAAGTGGAGCAGGACCCGGATGTGCTGCTGGTCGGCCAGCCGACCCGGGGCGTCGACATCGGCGCCATCGAGTACATCCACCAGCAGATCATCGCCATGCGCGACAAGGGCAAGGCGGTGCTGCTGGTGTCGGTGGAGCTGGACGAGATCATGAGCCTCTCCGACCGCATTCTGGTCATCGCCGATGGCCGTATCGTCGGCGAGCTGGACGGTGCCAGGGCGGATGAACGCACCATCGGTCTGATGATGGCGAACATAGTTCCTGACGACGTGGCGACAAGCCAATCACAAGGAGCCACATCATGAAGGTCACAACCACTTGTAACGGATTCGGCCTGATGATGGTCAACACACCAGTCCCCGACGATATCAAGGAGGCCCATTCATGAGCCAAGCACGTGTTCCTGCCTGGATATCCGTGGGCGTGCTGCCCGCCGTCAATATCCTGCTGGCCTTCCTGGTGTCGGCCATCCTGTTCTATTACCTCGACATCAGCCCCATCGAGGCAGCCGAAATCATGTGGTACGGCGCCTTCGGCACCGGCGAGGGGATAGGCTTCACCCTCTACTACGCCACCGGTTTCATCTTCACCGGTCTGGCGGTGGCGGTGGCCTTCCACGCCGGCCTGTTCAACATCGGCGGTGAGGGGCAGGCCTATATCGGCGGCCTCGGGGTCGGTCTGGTCTGTCTGCTGCTCGGGGACGTGTTGCCGTTCGCCCTGCTGCTGCCGCTCGCCATCATCGCCGGCGGCCTGTTCGGTGCGGCCTGGGCCTTCATCCCGGCCTGGCTGCAAGCCAAGCGCGGCAGCCACATCGTCATCACCACCATCATGTTCAACTTCATCGCGGCCTCCTTGATGGCCTACCTGCTGGTAGACGTCTTCAAGCCGCCAGGATCCATGGCCACCGAGAGCAAGGTGTTCGCCGTGGCGAGCTGGCTGCCGAAGATGAGCGAGCTGGCGGCCGGTTTCGGCATCGCCATGCCCAACAGCCCCCTCAACATCAGCTTCTTCTGGGCGCTGATCTGTGCGGCCCTGGTGTGGGTCTTCATCTGGCATACCCGCTGGGGCTACGAGATCCGCTCCGTGGGCGCAAGCCAGAGTGCCTCCGCCTATGCGGGTATCTCCTACCCCAAGGTGGTGATCCTGGCCATGGTGATCTCCGGCATGCTGGCGGGCTTCTTCGCCCTCAACGTGCTGCAGGGTGAGCTGCACCAGATCAAGCTCAACTTCGTGGAAGGCTTCGGCTTCACCGGCATCGCGGTGGCCCTGATGGGTCGCAACCACCCGGTCGGCGTCATCATCGCCAGCCTGCTGTTCGGCTTCCTCTACCAGGGCGGCGCCGAGCTCAGCTTCGAATTCGGGGTGGATCGCAACATCGTCGTGGTGCTGCAGGGTCTGGTGATCCTGTTCTGCGGCGCCCTCGAGCACATGCTGCGTCCGCGCATCGAGCAGGCCTACCTGGCCTTCGCCAACCGCTCAGTCGCGCAAGTCAAAGGAGCCTGACCATGTTCGAAATGCTGATTTTGATGCTGGATGCGACTATCCGTACCGCGCCGCCGCTCATTCTTGCCGCTATGGCGGGCATGTTTTGCGAACGCTCCGGGGTGGTCAACATCGCCCTGGAAGGCAAGCTGCTGGCCTCCGCCTTCGCCAGTGCGGCGGCCGCCGCCGTCACCGGCTCCGCCTGGATTGGGCTGGGTGCCGGGGTGGGGATCTCCATCCTGTTCGCCCTGCTGCACGGCTTCGCCACCATCACCCACCGCGGTGATCAGGTGGTGAGCGGCATGGCCATCAACATCCTGGCGGCCGGCCTGACCGTCACCCTGGGCCGTTACTGGTTCGATCAGGGCGGCCAGACCCCGGCGCTCTCCGGCGATGCCCGCTTCGCCCCCATCGACCTGCCCTATGCCAAGGAGCTCTATGACGTGCCCGTCATCGGCCAGCTCTACAGCGAGCTCTTGAGCGGTCACTCCCTGCTGGAGTACGTGGCCTTCGCCGCCGTGCCCCTGGCCTGGTGGGTGCTGTTCCGCACCCGCTTCGGCCTGCGGCTGCGGGCGGTGGGCGAAGCCCCGGCGGCGGTCGACACCGCAGGCATCTCCGTGGTGCGCATGCGTTACACCGCCCTCATCATCGGCGGCCTGCTGGCGGGGATCGGGGGCACCTATCTGGCGGTGGCCCAGACTGCCCAGTTCATCCCCAACATGAGCGCGGGCAAAGGCTTCATGGCGCTGGCGGCCCTGGTGTTCGGCAAGTGGCGCCCCTGGAACGCCATGGCGGCCTGTCTGCTGTTCGGCTTCCTCGACGCGGTCGCCATCCGGCTGCAAGGGGTCAGCATCGGCGATTTCCCGATCCCGGTGCAGGCCATCGAGGCGCTGCCCTACATCCTGACGGTCTTCCTGCTGGCCGGTTTCATCGGCAAGGCGGTGGCCCCCAAGGCCCTCGGCACCCCCTACGTCAAGGAGCGGGAATAGCCCCGCCCTTCATGCCATGCAAAAGGCCCGCACATGCGGGCCTTTTCTTTTTCGGGCGACGGCTCAGCCGATGGGCCGAACCAGGGCGGGTTGGTGGGGATCGCTGAGGCGCTCGGCCAGATAGTCCACCAGCAGCCGCACCTTGGGGGAGAGGTGGCGGTTGTGGGGATAGAGGGCCCAGATCCCCTCCTCGGGGGCCCGCAGCTCCGGCAGCAGCTCGATGAGCTCCCCCCGGGCGAGGTGGTCGCTCACGTAGTAGTCCGGCAGCTGGATGATGCCGATCCCCTTGATGGCCGCATCCAGCAGGGCGTGGCCGCTGTTGCACTGAAGCAGACCGCGTACCCGCACGCTGTGGGGTTTACCGTTCAGGGTGAAGTGCCACTCGTCCCCGTTGCCCACCAGGCAGGTGTGACGGGCCAGCTCCGAGAGACTGTTGGGCATGCCGTGGCGGGCGGTGTAGGCAGGGGAGGCGCACACATAGGGAACCCGCTGCGCCAGCTTGCGGGCCACCAGGGTCGAATCCTTGAGGTGGCCGAGGCGGATCGCCAGATCGAACCCCTCGTGCACCAGATCCAGCAACTGGTTGGTGAGGTTGAGGGTCACCTCCAGCTGGGGGAAGCGCACCATGAAGTCGTTCACCAGGGGGGCGATGCGGCTCTCGCCGTAGGAGACCGGGGCCGTGATGCGCAAGGAGCCCTGGGGCACCGCCTGATGGCGTCCCACCGCCAGCTCCGCCTCGTAGAGGTTGTCCAGCAACTGGCGGCAGTGACGAAAATAGATCTCCCCGAGTTCGGTGAGTCGCACCTGGCGGGTGGTGCGCAGCAGCAGCTTGGCCTGCAGCCTGTCTTCGAGCTGCGCCACCTGGCGGCTCACCTGGGCCACCGACACCCCGAGCTTGCGCGCGGCCGGGGTAAAGCCCCCCTGCTCCGCCACGCTGACAAATTCACAGACCCCTTCCCAGCCGAACATTATTACCTGTGTGTAAAAGTGATTTGATACTTAGCGTTATTATCACCAAATCGGCGGGAAACTACACTGGATCTCCGAACTCATTTCCGTTCATCCAACCACTACGAGGACGTCATTCATGGCACAGGTTCAGAGCATCAAGTGTAAAGCCGCCATCGCCTGGGGACCGGGTCAGCCCCTCTCCATCGAAGAGGTCGAGGTCATGCCGCCCCAGGCCGGCGAGGTGCGGGTGCGCATCGTCGCGACCGGCGTCTGCCACACCGATGCCTTCACCCTCTCCGGTGAAGATCCGGAAGGGGTCTTCCCCTGCATCCTGGGCCATGAAGGGGGCGGTATCGTCGAGTCCGTCGGCGAGGGCGTCACCAGCGTCAAGGTCGGCGATCACGTGATCCCGCTCTACACCCCCGAGTGCGGCGAGTGCAAGTTCTGCAAATCCGGCAAGACCAACCTGTGCCAGAAGATCCGCGCCACCCAGGGCAAGGGGCTGATGCCGGACGGCACCACCCGCTTCTCCAAGGACGGCCAGCCCATCTACCACTACATGGGCACCTCCACCTTCAGCGAATACACGGTGCTGCCCGAGATCTCCATCGCCAAGGTGGATCCGGCCGCCCCCCTGGAAGAGGTCTGCCTGCTGGGCTGCGGCGTCACCACCGGCATCGGCGCCGTGATGAACACCGCCAAGGTGAAAGAGGGTGAGAGCGTCGCCATCTTCGGGCTGGGGGGCATCGGCCTCTCCGCCATCATAGGCGCGCGCCTGGCCAAGGCCGGCCGCATCATCGCCATCGACATCAACGAGAGCAAATTCGAGCTGGCCCGCAAGCTGGGCGCCACCGACTGCATCAACCCGAACACGTTCGACAAGCCCATTCAGGAGGTGATCGTCGAGATGACCGACGGCGGCGTCGACTTCTCCTTCGAGTGCATCGGCAACGTCAAGGTGATGCGCGCGGCGCTGGAGTGCTGCCACAAGGGCTGGGGCGAATCCGTCATCATCGGCGTGGCCGGTGCGGGCCAGGAGATCAGCACCCGTCCGTTCCAGCTGGTCACCGGCCGGGTGTGGCGCGGCAGCGCCTTCGGCGGCGTGCGCGGTCGCAGCGAGCTGCCGAGCTATGTGCAGCGCTACATGCAGGGTGAGTTCAAGCTGGACGACTTCATCACCCACACCATGCCCCTCGAGCAGATCAACGAGGCGTTCGATCTGATGCACGAAGGCAAGAGCATCCGCACCGTCATCCACTACTGATCCCATGAGCGCCCCGCCCATCGCATGGGCGGGGCAAGGAGTCCTTACATGAATCTGGACATCATCAGCAGCAACAAGAGCTTCGGCGGCTGGCACAAGCAGTATCGCCACCGCTCCAATGTGCTGGGGTGCGAGATGCGCTTCGCCATCTACCTGCCGCCCCAGGCCCTCACCGGCCAGAAAGTGCCGGTGCTCTACTGGCTCTCCGGTCTCACCTGCACCGACGAGAACTTCATGCAAAAAGCCGGGGCCCAGCGCATCGCCGCCGAGCTCGGCATCGCTCTGGTAGCGCCGGACACCAGCCCCCGCGGTGAAGGGGTGGCGGACGATCCCGGCTATGACCTCGGCATGGGGGCGGGGTTCTACGTCAACGCCACCCAGACCCCCTGGCGGGATCACTACCAGATGTACGATTACGTCACCCGGGAGCTGCCCGAGCTCATCGAGACCCACTTCCCGGTCTCGACGAAGCGCGCCATCAGCGGCCACTCCATGGGGGGCCACGGCGCCCTCATCGCCGCCCTGCGCGAGCCGGGTCGCTACCGCTCGGTGTCGGCCTTCAGCCCCATCAGCCACCCGAGCCGCTGCCCCTGGGGCCAGAAGGCCCTCGGCGCCTACCTCGGCAACAACCCCCTGCTGTGGCAGGAGTGGGATGCCTGCCAGCTGCTGCGCCACCACGACAGCCCGCCCCTGCCGACCCTGGTGGACGTGGGGCTGGACGACCCCTTCCTGGCGGAGCAGCTCGGCATCGACACCCTGGCCGAAGTGGCCGCCACCCGGGCGTGGCCCCTGACGCTCAACCGCCATGCCGGCTACGACCACAGCTATTACTTCGTGGCGAGCTTCATCGAGGCGCACCTGCGCTTTCACGCCAACCACCTGGGCGAACCGGCCTGAGGCTGACCCGCTCGTGGCCGCCCCGTCAGCGGGCGGCCATTCACCCGGAAACAGGAGACAAGGATGCCTCTCTTCACCACATTGCTGGCCATGCCGGATCAGTTCGAGCGGCTGCTGGCACAGGTCCCCACCGACCACCTGGACTGGGAACCCGCCAACTGGGCCGGGATCCCCTCCGAGCGTTTCAGTGCTAGGGGGCACCTCTGCCACCTGCTGGACATCGAGGTGCTGGGCTATCAGGTGCGGTTTCGTCGCACCCTGGCAGAAAGCCTGCCGGAGCTCGCCTCCCTCGATGGCTATCAGCTGGCGCTGGACCATGATTACCCCCGACAGGATACCGCCACGCAGCTCGACCGCTTTCGTACCGCCCGCCTGCAGACCGTCGAATGGTTGAAGACGGTGCCGTCCGACGCCTGGCAGCGCCGCGCCCGCTATGGCGGCTATGGGGAGGTGACCCTAGACGGTCTGGTGCGCCTGCTCGTCAGCCATGACCACCAGCACCTCGCCGGCATGCAGTGGCTGCTGATGCGCCTGAACGCCGATCTGGGCCTCGCACTCCCCCTCGAGTGAAGCGTCGCCCAACAGTGTCGCATCCTGCAAAAAAGGCCCCGAGGGGCCTTTTTCATTGTTGCGATGATGGGATCAGCTCCCCAACCGGCTCACCTGGCCCGAGCCCGCGATCTCGCTGGTCAGCGCTGGGCTGCCCCAGTAGTTGACCGCTCCGGCACCGGCGATCTCTATCTTGAGCCGCGACCGGGCCCGCACCTCGACCTCGCCACTGCCGGCGATGCTCACCTCGACCTCCTCGCTGGCGAGCCCGGCTCCCTTGACACCACCGGCGCCGGCGATGTTCAGCGCCATCACCCGGGCGGAGCCCTGCCCCAGATCCAGGTTGCCCAGCCCGGCGATGTTGCCCTCCAGCCGATCCAGCGTCAGCCCGCTGGCGACGATGTCCCCCGTGCCCGCCAGGGAGAGCACCAGATCATCCCCCTTGAAGTCGCGCAAGGTGCCGTTGCCAACTCCCGCCAGTGCCAACTCGTGCAGCGTCGGCAGGGTGATGGTGATCTCCAGCGGCTGGGTGGGGTCGAGCCGGTAGCCATCCTTGACCTCGATCTCCAGCTTCTCCCCCTTCTCGGTGAGCACCAGATAGGGCAGCAGGTTGGCCTCCCCCTTGACCCTGAGGGTGTGGCTCTCTCCCGCCACCAGGTACAGGTTGGCGGGCACGCCCGCCAGCACCCGGGTCACCTCCCGCCCCAGGGGATGCTGCTGCTCCACCACGGCCCCCTCCCCGCGCACCTTGACGTCATCCTGCCAGCTGCATCCGGTCAGTCCCAGGGCCAGCACCACTCCCAGCATCCATTTCATCCCGCTACTCCTCGTTTCCTCTTTGCCGCACGGCGCGGCAGGTGAGTGGCAATCAGCAAACCCTGTGCCATATGGCTAACATCATGATTTATCTATCCATTTCAATATTTCGAGGCTCGAAGGGTCCATAACAAAGAGTCATTCAGACCACAATCTGGTCAATCTGACCACACCCGAAGGGGGGTGTTGACCCATTTTTTTGGTTGCCGCCCCGGTTCGTTGAGCCAATAGTGATACCTGGTGCGTATAGAGCACTCCATCGCTGCTTCACCCGCCAGAATCAACAAGGAGTCAGAGCGTGACCCAAGCCAGCCACTCATTCGTCCATCCGGGCCTGCCTGCCCCCACCCGCACCCCGCTGCTGACCGGCGACGATCCCGACCACAAGCGCCGCGAGCTGCTCGCCTACTTCTGCCAGACCTTCGATCTCTACGACTCGCTGTTCGACTGCCTGGCCGACGAGCGGGCCTGGTTCAACAAGGCGATCCCCCTGCGCCACCCGCTCATCTTCTACTACGGCCATACCGCCGCCTTCTTCGTCAACAAGCTGCTGGCGGCCCGTCTCATCGAGAGTCGGCTCGACCCACGCATCGAGGCCCTGGTCGCCATCGGGGTGGACGAGATGAGCTGGGACGATCTGGACGAAACCCACTACGACTGGCCCACGGTGGCCGAACTGCGTGACTACCGCGGCCGGGTGCGCGCCCTGGTGTGTGAGTTCATCGAGCGAATGCCGATCGAGCTGCCCATCCATTGGCAGAGCCCGGCCTGGGTCATCCTGATGGGGATAGAGCACGAGCGCATCCACCTCGAGACCTCCAGTGTGCTGATCCGCCAGCTGCCCCTGGCCTGGGTGCGCAGCCAGCCCCAGTGGCCGGTCTGCCCCGAGGCGCGCCACGATCTCGCCGCCGTCCCCGTCAACACCCTGCTGCCGGTGGCCGGCGGCCAGGTGCGCCTCGGCAAGCAGGATGCCACCTACGGCTGGGACAACGAATATGGCGAGCGCCACATCGAGCTGGCCCCCTTCCAGGCCAGCCGTATGCTGGTGAGCAACGCCGAGTACCTGGCCTTCGTGCAGGCGGGCGGATATGAAGCGCCCGCCTGGTGGGACGACGAGGGCCGGGGCTGGCGCCAGTATGCCAACGCCCGCATGCCCACCTTCTGGGTCGGCGACCCCCTCGAACCCGAGCAGTTGCAACTGCGGCTGATGACCGAGCAGGTCCCCATGCCCTGGGACTGGCCGGTGGAGGTGAACCAGTTGGAGGCCGCCGCCTTCTGCCGCTGGAAGGCGGATCAGACCGGCCTGCCCGTCCAGCTACCGAGCGAGGGGGAGTGGATGCTGCTACGGGAACAACTGGCCGGCGATCAGCCGGACTGGATGGAGGCCCCCGGCAACATCAACCTGGCCCGCTTCGCCTCCTCCTGCCCGGTGGATGCCTGCCCCCAGGGCAGCTTCTTCGATCTGGTGGGCAACGTCTGGCAGTGGACCAGCACCGCCATCGACGGCTTCGAGGGGTTCAAGGTGCATCCCCTCTACGACGACTTCTCCACCCCCACCTTCGACGGCAAGCACACCCTCATCAAGGGCGGGAGCTGGATCAGCACCGGCAACGAGGCACTCAAGTCCTCCCGCTACGCCTTCCGTCGCCACTTCTTCCAGCACGCGGGCTTCCGCTACCTGGTCTCACGCCATCAGGAGCCCGTCATCGTGAACCCTTATGAAACCGACACGCTCGTCGCCCAGTATCTCGACTTCCAGTACGGTCCGAACCACTTCGGGGTCGCCAACTACGCCGAGGCTCTGGCCGGTCTTGCCAGCGAGCTGTGCGGCCGCCATGACCGGGCGCTCGACATCGGCTGCGCCACCGGCCGCGCCAGCTTCGAACTGGCTCGCCGCTTCGCCCACGTGGACGGGGTGGACTACTCGGCCCGCTTCATCGACGTGGCCCTGACCCTGGCAAGACAGGACAGCTTCCGCTACGCGGTGCCGGTGGAAGGGGATCTGGTGGAATATTGCGAGGCGCGCCTCTCCCGCCACGAGCTCGGTCGCGAGCAGAGCGAGCGGGTCCACTTCAGCCAGGGGGATGCCTGCAACCTCAAGCCCAAGTACGGCGACTACGACCTGGTGCTCGCCTCCAACCTCATCGACCGGCTGCGGGAGCCCGCCCGCTTCCTGCGGGACATTGCTCCGCGCCTTCGCAGCGGCGGCCTGCTGGTGCTCACCAGCCCCTACACCTGGCTGACCGACTACACCCCCAAGGCCAACTGGCTCGGCGGCATCCGGGAAAACGGCGAGGCCCTCGGCACCTATCAGGCGCTGCAACGGCTGCTGGCGGAGGAGTTCGAGGAGCACATGCCCCCGAGGGACGTCCCCTTCGTCATCCGCGAGACCGCCCGCAAGTACCAGCACACGGTGGCCCAGCTCACCGTCTGGCGCAAACGCTGACGACGCGGCAAACGAAAGAGGGAGGCCCATGGCCTCCCTCTTCTTTATCCGGACCGCTTACCCCTCCTGAACCTGGGGCAGGGCCTCCTGCTCGCGGTAGCGGCGGGCCAGCACGGCGCACACCATCAGCTGGATCTGGTGGAAGATCATCAACGGCAGCACCATGACCCCGACGCTGGCGGCGGGGAACATGACGTTGGCCATGGGCACCCCGTTGGCCAGGCTCTTCTTGGAGCCGCAGAAGACGATGGTGATCTCGTCCGCCCTGTTGAAACCGAGGCGACGGCTGATCCAGACGTTCCACCCCAGCACCAGCGCCAGCAAGACGCAGCTCAGCAGCACGATGCTGGCCAAATCATACCAGCCGACCTGGTGCCAGATCCCCTGCACCACCGCCTCGCTGAAGGCCACATAGACCACCAGCAGGATGGAGCTCTGGTCCAGCTTGCCAATGAGCGGCCGGTGGCTGTCGACCCAGCCACCGATGAGGGGGCGTGACAGGTGCCCCACCACGAAGGGCAACATCAGCTGCACCATGATGGCCTGAATGGAGTGCCAGGTATCGACCCCCTCCCCCTGCACATTGATCATCAGCCCCACCAGCACCGGCGAGAGGAAGATGCCGAGGATGCTGGAGGCCGAAGCGCTGCACACCGCCGCCGACACATTGCCCCCCGCCATGGAGGTGAAGGCGATGGCCGACTGCACGGTGGCGGGCAGGGCGCACAGGTAAAGGAAACCGAGGTAGATGGCCGGGCTCAGCCACTGGGGCACCAGGGGCGTGAGCAGCAGCCCCAGCAGCGGGAAGAGCACGAAGGTGCTGGCCATCACCACCAGATGCAGTCGCCAGTGGCCGAGGCCCGCCAGCAAGTTCTGGCGCGACAGCTTGGCACCGTGCATGAAGAACAGCAGCGCCACCGCCAGCTTGGTCAACAGACCGAACCAGACGGCCACCTGCCCCTCACAGGGGAAGAAGGAGGCCAGGGCCACCACGGCAATCAGCACAGAGGTAAAAGGATCCAGACGCACGGGGAGTCTCCAGAGAAAGCGCGTCCCGCACGGGATGGGGACGACAGGGCACGGGGAAGGCGTCATCAGGCGGCGACCCCGGATACGAAGGGACAAGCTTACCCCGAACACCCTGTGGTGCAAAGTTGAGCGGCAGCTTCATTTGTTTCATTTTGTTAAACGATAATGCACATTCTCACAGCAAAACTAAACGATTTTGACCCTCCGGCCCCGGATCCGGCCAACAAAAAACGGGCGACCCTGGTCGCCCGTCTCCTGTTTGCCACATGCCGGTCAGCGCTGGCTGGCCAAGGGGCCGCTGCCCGCTTTCTTCTCGTTGCCACCTGACTTGCGGGCCTGACGCTTCTCGAAGCGGGAGATCCACCAGTAGGCCAGCGCCGAGAAGACCGCGGTCATGAAGACGTTGATGAAGAAGGCGCGCACCAGATCCACCCCGGCCGGGAAGGCGGAGGCGCTCATGCTCACCACGAAGATGGCGATCAGCACCGACACCACCCCCATCCCGAAGGTGCGCGATCCCATGCGAAACTCGCGCGGGGTGTCGTCATGTTTCCAGCGGAACACGAAGTAGGCCACCATGATGAAGATCGGCGGCAACATGGCAGTCCCGGCGGTGAGATTGATGGCGGTGTTCATCATCTGCTGCACGGATTCCGAGCCGAAGCCGTTGACCACCAGCATCGCGAACACGAAGACAAACTGCCACCAGGCGGCGCGCACCGGCACCCCGTGCTCGTTGAGCTGGGTGGTCTTCTCGCCGTAAACCCCCTGCGGGATCTCGGAGAAGTGGATCTTCACCGGCGCCGAGGTCCACATCATCATGGAGCCGAACATGGCGATGAACAGCACCACGCCGACAAAGCGGCCCACCAGCGCCTCGGAGAGACCGAAGTACTGCGCCATGCCGGTGAAGATCTCCACCATGCCGCCGGCATAGGTGAGGCTCTCGCGCGGTACGAACACGTTCACCAACAGGGAACCGACCGCATACATGGCACCGATGACGATACCCGCACTGATGATCACCTTGATGAAGGACTTCTGGCCCCCCTTCACGTCATTGAGGTAGGCCGCCGCTGTCTCGGCACCGCCCGCCGCCTGGAAGATCCAGCACATGATGCCGAGGGTCGCCCAGTTGACGGTGGGAGTCATCGCCTCCAGCGTGATGGGCTGGGCCGGCACATGATCGCCACCGAGGGCCATCAGGGCACCCAGCACATAGATGGCGAACAGGGCAAACACCCCGTAGGCCACGATCTCCGCAATCTTGCCGAGCCAGCTCGCCCCCTTGGTGGAGATATGGGTCGCCGCCGCAAACAGCACGATGGAGATGACCGAGGTGACCATGGGCGAGAAGCTGTACTCATAGCCCAGCATGGCGTAGGAGGCGTAGGCGATGACGTTGGGCAGCAGGGAGACGAACCAGAACAGGTTCACGAACCAGTAGAGAAACGAGCCCAGATAGGCCATCCGGGTGCCGAGCGGTTTTTTCAGCCAGTCGTACATCCCCGACTCGGAGTTTTTGTTGGCCGAGACGAACTCGGCGATGATGAAGACAAACGGGATGAAGTAGACGATGGTCGCCAGCAGGAAGATGGGGGCGGAGCTGAGCCCCAGCTCGATGTTGTTGTTGACGATGTTGCGCACGTTGAACACGGCGGCAAAGGTCATCGACAACAGGGCAAACTTGCCTATGGTGCCGCGTACGGATTCAGACATGGTGTCCTCCAATGGACTCGCGCTCCCTGCGGGGAGCGCTGTGACTCAGTGATGTGTTCGGCAAGGGTCTGTCGGCCCCGCGCGTTACTCTCTTGTTATGATCGGCCCGCGTGGACGACCTCGTTGGTGAACCGGTGCCGTCTCCCGCACCGGCTCGCAATACCCGTCAGACGATGGGGGTGCCCGGCGCCATCGGCACCCGCGGTTGCAACAGCACGCTCTGGCTCTCGTCCGGGGTCTCGGCGCACAGCAACATGCACTCGGAACGCTCGCCGCGCATCCTGGTGGGTTTCAAGTTGGTCAGTACCACCACCTCGCTGCCCATCAGCTCCTCTTCGCTGTAGTAAGGCACCAGACTGGTGACGGTCTGCAGCGGCCGCTCGCCACCCACGTCGATCTGGACGATGTAGAGTTTGTCGGCCCCGGGGTGACGCACCACCTCCAGCACCTTGCCCACCTTCATCTCGACCCTTTTGAATTCGGCAAACTCGATCGTCTCGCTCATGCTCTTTTCCTTTTCTGGTTCAACGGTTTGCGGGTGGCCAACGGCCACCCGGTTTGATGGGGTCATGACGGCTGGATGACGACCTGCGCCGCTGGCTCGGCCTCTTTCGCGCGCGCTTCGGCGCTGAGGGAGGCCTCGTATCGGTTGTATTTCCACCAGGCGAAGCCGAGGAAGATCACGATCCCGCCGACGTTGTAGAAGACGATGGTCATGATGTCGGCGCCGGTCGGGAAGGTGGAGGCGAGGAAACCCACCGAGAAGAGGACGATCAGCACCGATACCACGGCGATGCCGGTGGAGCGCGAGCCCATCTTGAAATCCCTCGGCAGGTGGTCGAGCTTCAGGCGCAGATTGAGGTAGGCCAGCATGATGAACAGCGGCGGCAGCATGGAAGCGGCAGCGGTCATGTTGATGACGGTGTTCATCAGATCCTGAGCGGTGTTGGAGCCCAGAGTCGGGATCACCATCAGCGGCAGCACGATGAGGTACTGGATCCAGGCTGCGCGGGCGGGCACGCCGTTCTCGTTCAGCTCGACCGTCTTCTTGCCGAAGATGCCGGCCGGGATTTCGGAGAAGAAGATCTTCACCGGGGTCGCCGTCCACATCAGCAGGGAGCCGAACATGGCGGTGAAGGAGACCAGACCGACGAAGCGGTTCATCAGGATCTCCGGCAGGCCGAAGTAGGCCGCCAGCCCTTCAAACACCTGCACCGAGCCGCCGGTATATTTCAGGGTGTCGCTGTGGACGAACACGTTGATCAACAGCGATGCGATGGAGTAGAGCACCCCGATAAAGATCCCGGCGACGATGATCACCTTCACGAAAGACTTGGAGCCCCCTTTCACGTCATTGACGTAGACCGCCACCGACTCGGCGCCACCGGCCGCCATAAAGATCCAGGTGGTGATGCCGAGGAAGGCCCAGCTGAAATCGGGGACCATGGCCTCTACCGTGATGGGGTCGGCTGGCTGTACGCCGCCCACCAGTGCCGCACCTGCCAGCAGAATGTAGGAGAGGGTCAGCAGCAGCATCAGGGACGAGGTCACCGAGGTGATGGGGCCGAGCATCTTGGCGCCGTTGGTGGAGACGTAGGTGGCAAAGGCAAACAGCACCATGCTCAATGCCGTGGTCGCCACCGGGGTGAGAATGTACTCGTAGCCGAGGAAGGCATAGGAGGCGTAGGCGATGACCCGTGGCAGCAGCGAGGTAAAGAAGAAGAGGTTCACGAACCAGTAGGTGTAGGCGGAGATAAAGGCCCAGCGACCGCCGAGGGAGCTCTTCACCCAGGCATACACCCCCGCTTCGGAGTTTTTGTTCAGTGACACGAACTCCGCAATGATCAGGCAGAACGGAATGAAGTAGAAAATGGTGGCCAGAAAGAACATCGGGGCCGAGGCCAGACCGATTTCGATGTTGTTGTTGATGACGTTGTTGAAGCTGAATACCGCCGCGAAGGTGAGCGACAGCAGACCAAACTTGCCTATCGTATTGCGTTTGGAATCAGACATGGTACATCTCCAGACCTGTAGTTATCTCGCGAAAGAGCGGGGCATGATGTGTAGGGTGAGCCCCGCCCTTCCGGCTTTGTCAGTGCAGAACCGGCGGCTTGTTATTTGTTTTTGAAGTAGCCGCCTTCGACGGTGACCTTGATGATCAGCTTGCGCACCGGGCTGTCGCCTGCGAACCGGTAAGCCTCGTCGTTCTCGAAGATCACCACCTGACCGTTGCCGACTTGCTGGCGCTCGCGCACCTCACCGGCCAGCCACTCGCGGTCCGTGGTGTCGTCATAGGCCTGCTCGACCCCCAGCTCCGACTTGGGGGCCCACTCCACCGTCTCTTCCCCTTCCAGGTAGTAGTGAACGTCGAAGTAGCGGCGCTGCCCCTCGAACAACGAGGTGGCCGGGCTGGCCCCCTCCTGCAAGCGGTAGGTGAGGGAGTCACCGATGGAGTGACAGATGCCGGGCTTGAGGTTCGGCAGGTTGTTGATGGCCTCCACGCAGCGGCCCCACTTCTTGCCCTCCCGGTAGATGTTTTTGAACAGGGTCAGGTTGTCCAGGGTGATCATGCGAGGTTCCTCCCGCCGTTGATGGTGAGATCGAGCCCGGCCAGCGCAGCCGGATTGAGGTTGCCACGGGAGATGGGCAGCAGGGTCAGGCCGAAGCTGAACGGCTCGAAGCGCACCCGCCAGGAGTCCAGCACCTCGGAGCCCCAGGAGTTGGAGCCGAGCCCCACCACCCTGTAATCCAGGTTGAGAGTGAGATAGCCACTCGGTTCCAGCTCGTTGATGTGTTGCGCCGCATGGATGTGCTCCCAGCTGTAGGGCCAGACGCTCAGGTTGATGGGGGCATCAGGCCGCACGTAGAGACCGGCGCCGTGACGGTTGGTCAGGGTCGCCCAGCGCACCTGCTGGCGGTTGCCGTTGTCCTGCGGGAAGGGGTAGTGCTCCCACATCTCGCTGACTGTGCTCTGGAAGCTGTCGATCCAGTTGCTCTGGCGGCTGTCCTGATAGTTCTCGCCCGGCCCCATACCGTAGTAGTGCACCCGGTCGAGATCCTGACGAATGCCCAGCTCGAAGCCGATCTTGGGGATGATGTCGTCATAGCCGCCGTAGGGCTGGCCGGACAGAGCCACGTGCAGCTGACCGTTCCGGCTCAGGGTATAGACGTAGCGGCAGCGCATGCCAAAGTCGAACACCGGCGGTGCGATCAGACTCTCCACCGTTACCTCGACCGCCTCACCCAGCTGGCGCCAGCTTAAGGTGCGGAAGTGCTCCTGCATGATCTGCAGGTGGTTCGGGTGCCACAGGCTCTCGTACTCCTGCTTGTGGTTGTCGATCATCGGCTTGAAGAAAGTGAGGCGCGGGGCTCGCTCGATGAGCTCGATACCATCCTGCTGCCAACTCACCAGCTTGCCGTCGAGGCGCGAGAAGCGCAGGGCAAAGCCGCTGCCGCTCAAGGTCAGCGTGAGGCGCTCATCGGCAATATGCAACGGGGTGGCGTTGGGATTGGCAAAGGGCTGCAGCTGGCGAGTCGATACCTTCAGCTGGAACTGGTACTGGCCCAGCTCGTGCTCCGCCGCGCTGTAGCGGGTCGCACTGGCCTTGATGACCCGCAGCTGGACGAAGGTTTCCCGCCCATCGAGGGATGGCAGTTCGAGCTGCAACTCGGTGGTGGCACCGGGGGCCACCCCTTCCAGCCGGATTTGCTGGCTGGCCAGCAGTTCGCCCTCGGCCTTCACTTCGACCAGCAGGCGGATGTCGTCGAGAGTGGAGAACCAGTAGCGGTTTTCCACCGCCAGCTTGCCGCTCGCCAGATCCAGGGCGCGCACCTTGACCGGGCAGATCACCTGCTTGTATTCGCGCAGCCCCGGCCCCGGGGTCTGATCCGGATAGATGAGGCCATCCATGCAGAAGTTGTAGTTGTTGGGGTAGTCGCCGTAGTCGCCGCCGTACTTGTAGACCGGGCGGCCCTGCTCGTCCTGATCCAGAATGCCGTGATCGCACCACTCCCAGATATAGTGGCCCTGAATGTGGGGATGGCGGTCAAACACCTGCTGGTATTCGCTCAGGCCACCCGGGCCGTTGCCCATGGCGTGGGCGTATTCGCAGAGGATACGCGGCTTGGCCATCGGGAACTCGCCGAAGCAGTTCATCTGGGAGACGCGGGAGTACATGGTACTCACCACATCCACCACCTCGGCATCGCGATCCTCTTCGTAGTGCACCAGCCGGGTCGGGTCGATCCCCTTGCAGCGCTGGTACATGGCTCTGATGTTGCAGCCGTAGCCGGACTCGTTGCCGAGCGACCAGATGATGATGGAGGGGTGGTTCTTCTGGGCGTGCACGTGGCGCTCGATGCGATCCACGAACACCGGCTCCCAGAAGGGATCGTCAGTGATGCGGCTGAGATCGCCGACGTTGGCAAAACCGTGGGTCTCCACATCGGTCTCTGCCATCACGAACAGGCCGTACTGGTCGCACAGCTCGTAGAAACGCGGGTCGTTCGGGTAGTGAGCGGTGCGCACCGAGTTGAGGTTGTGCTGCTTCATCAGCACGATATCGCGCTCCACCCGATCCATGCCGACCGCACGGCTCTTGAGGTGGTCGTTGTCGTGGCGGTTCACCCCGTGCAGCTTGAGGTAGTGGCCGTTGACGTAGAAGAGGCCATCCTTGACGGTGATTTCACGCACCCCGACCCGCTGCGGGATCACTTCCAGCAGCTCGCCCTGACCGTTGTAGAGGGAGAGTTGCAGCTGGTAGAGGTAAGGGTCTTCGGCACTCCACAGATGGGGGTTGGCCAGATCCAGCGTGAAACGGCAATCACACTTGCCGTCGATGGCGAGATGGTCGAGCGAGCCGCTGGCGATCTCGCTGCCCTGATCCAGCAGCGACCAGACCAGACGGTGATCACGGGCTGGCGCACCAAGATTTTCCAGCTGGATATCGCAGCTCAGGGTGGCGCTCTGGCCGGCAATCTGATTGCCATCGGCCAGCGCGGTGCGGATAAAGAAGTCCTGCACATGGGCGGCCGGTTTGCCCACCAGGTAGACGTCGCGGAAAATCCCCGCCATCCACCACATGTCCTGATCTTCGATATAGGTGGAGTCGGCCCACTGCATCACCCGCACTGACAGCAGGTTTTCGCCAACCTTGGCGTAGGCGCTGATATCGAACTCGGCGGTGAGGCGGCTCCCCTTGCTGAAGCCGACATAGTGGCCGTTTACATAGACCTCGAAGTAGGTCTCCACCCCGTCAAACTTGATGATCACCTGCTCGCCGTCCCAGGCCGGGCTCAGCGTGAAGCTGCGCTGATAGGCGCCGGTGGGGTTGTTGGTCGGCACGAAGGGCACATCGATGGGGAAAGGAAAACCTTCGTCGGTGTACTGCAGATTGCCATGCCCTTCCATCTGCCACATGTTGGGCACGGTGATCTGGCCCCACTCGTTCATGGGGCTGTGATAGAAGGCCTCCGGCACCTGCAGAGGATGGTCGAAGTAGTGGAACTGCCACTGGCCGCTCAGGCTCAGAAAACGGCGGCTCAGCTCGCGCTGCATGGTGGCCGCCAGCCCGTGATCGGCATAAGAGAAGAAGTAGGCGCGCGGAGCCAGCCTGTTTTCACCAATGAATTGGACGTTTTCCCAGTTATTCACATGTCCTCCCGGAACAAGGCAACGTTAACTGGGTAAACTCTAGATAAATATTTACTAAATATCAGTTTTGAATAGGTAAAGTTTTAACCTGATCACAGTGAGCGGATGGTTTTGTGAGCGAGATCAGAAGCGGGAGACAAAGGAGGGCAAGGTATAGATGAGTGGCATGGATGTTGATGATAGCTGGCTGAATAACAGTAAAATCAACTATAAAACAATGTGATGTGACGTCATTGGATGATATGGCAAAGCAGTGTACTTGGGAGGAGTGTCGCACCACTGCAAGATGGTGCGACTAAAATGCAGGGTATTTTACTAAAATCAGCGCGTGGTGCCACGCAGGGTCAACTTGCTCGGTACCAGCACCCGGAGTGGAATATCACGCTCGTCACGCAGCCGTTCGACCAGCAAATTGACCCCCTGGGAGCCCATCAACTCGGAGTGGATCCGCACCGTTGAGAGCGGCGGGAAGGTGAACTTGGCAGTCGGAATATCGTTGACGCTGATAAGCTCGATCTGCTGGGGAATCGCCAGTCCCTTCTCGTGGATGGCACGCAGCACACCGATGGCGATGGAGTCGGAGGCGACAAACAGCGCCCTGGGCCAGTCACCGGCCAGCATCTCCTTCGCCAGCTTGTAGCCGGAAGCGCTGGAGAAGTCTCCGCGATAGAGGTCGCTCTCCTGTACCACGCCAAGCCGCTGGCCATAATCCCGGAAAGCCAGTTCCCGCAGATCCGGGCCATCATCCTGGCCACCGATATAGCCGATGCGCTGATGGCCCTCGGCGATGAAGAAGTCCACTACCTGCTGGCTGATGAGTGCCAAATCAACGTCAATCGAGTCAAAATCCCCCTGAGAGCGGCAATCCACGAACACCAGCTGGGCAGACAGGCCGCGCAGCACGGCCAGCCGTTCTTCCGGCAGATGGCCGATGACCAGGATGCCATCGACGGCAGAGAGCTCACGCCCCTCGGCACCGTTGTAGCAGTGGGCCAGCTCGATGTTGAGGCGGGTGCACTGGGTCTCGATGCCGTAGCGGATGGCGAGGTAATAGGGATCGTTGACCTCGGTGCTCTGGGGATAGGCGTAGACAGCCAGGAGCTGCAGCTTGCTCTTGTGCACCCCTTTGCGGGCGCTGCTGGTCTTGTACTCCAGCCGCTCGGCAATCTCGAAGATCTTCTGCCTGGTCTCGTCCTTGACGCTCAGGTTGGGATCCTCGTTCAGCACACGGGATACGGTAGCAAGCGATACCCCCGCCTCCTGTGCAATTTCCTTCAACGTAGCCATCAATACCTCGCAGGCAGCATCACGTGTTCATCGGGCAACGGCTAAAGAGTAACGAGCAATCCCTTGATAGCCCAGCATTTTTACTGAAATAGAAGCAGGGAATTGCGGCGGGAGGACAGAAATGCAAAAAGGCCTCCCGCATGGGAGGCCTCTTCTGAATAGGTGCCTGACAGTGTCCTACTCTCGCATGGCGAATGCCACACTACCATCGGCGCTACCGCGTTTCACTTCTGAGTTCGGCATGGGATCAGGTGGTTCCACGGCGCTATTGCCGTCAGGCAAAAGCTGTACTGCTTGAAAATGGTGCTGATACCCAGAATCGAACTGGGGACCTCATCCTTACCAAGGATGCGCTCTACCGACTGAGCCATATCAGCACACTAACCGGTAAAGACCACGCTCAATGCGTAATCTAAAATTGGGTGCCTGGCAGTGTCCTACTCTCGCATGGCGAATGCCACACTACCATCGGCGCTACAGCGT
>NZ_JBFOCW010000034.1:0-3477 GCF_040908005.1 Aeromonas sp. s1(2024)
CCGGGGGTCGCGGGTTCGAGTCCCGTCCGCTCCGCCACTAAATTGAAAGGCCTTCCCTATCGGGAAGGCCTTTTTGCTTTCTGGCGTCTGGATAATAGCTCAGGAAACAAGAGGCAATCGGCGGGTCTGCCGCCTGTTACTGACAACACGCCTCTTCCCCCCCTGTGGTGCTTACGTGCCTGGTATTGTCTCTTTGCCCAGGGTTTACCCTTCGCTCTGGTTTGCCTTCGTTCCCCCATCTTTTCCCAACCCGGCCAATCGGCCGGGCTTTGTCGTGTCTGGAGATGAGCATCGCAAGCACGCGAATACGCTCTGACCGAGAGTGCCAGAGGACCATCGGGAGCTCATATGCGGATAAGAGATAAGCAAAGCGCTTTTTCTTTCTTCATGGAATATGCATAAGCGGGCATGCTGTACTCAACCCAACGATATGGAGTATCACCATGAAACTGCGAATGACCGCTCTCACCGTTCTCTCCCTGCTGGCTCTCGGTCAGGTCCAAGCCGCCGAGGTGCGGCTGCTGAATGTCTCCTATGACCCGACGCGGGAGCTGTTCCAGGAGTACAACAGTGCCTTTGCCAAGGAGTGGAAGGCCAAAACCGGCGACGATGTGGTGGTGAGCCAGTCACACGGTGGCTCAGGCAAACAGGCTCGTGCCGTGGTGGACGGACTGGAGGCTGACGTGGTCTCCCTGGCGCTGGCCTATGACGTCGATGCGGTGGCCAAGGCAGGTCTCACCGCCAGCGACTGGGAAGGGCGTTTGGCCAACAATGCCTCTCCCTATACCTCCACCATCGTCTTCCTGGTGCGCAAGGGGAATCCCAAGCAGATCAAGGATTGGGGCGACCTAGTGCGCAAGGATGTCGCCATCATCACCCCCAACCCCAAGACCTCCGGCGGTGCGCGCTGGAATTATCTGGCTGCCTGGGGCTATGCCCTGAAGAAAAGCGGCACTGAAGAGGGCGCCAAACAGTTTGTCAGCGATCTGTTCAAGAATGTGAAGGTGCTGGACTCCGGGGCACGTGGCGCCACCACCAGCTTCATCGAACGCGGGCTCGGGGATGTGTTGCTGGCCTGGGAAAATGAAGCGTTGCTGGTGCTCAATCAGCCGGGCACCAGCGACAAGTTCGAACTGGTCGTGCCCTCGGTCTCCATCCTGGCAGAGCCGCCGGTAGCCGTGGTGGACAAGGTAGCCAAGAAGCATGGTACCGAGGCCGTCTCCAAGGCTTACCTCGAGTATCTCTACTCTGACGAAGGGCAGCGCATCATCGCCAAATACCACTATCGTCCGAGCAATCCGGCGATCCTGAAGGAGACAGCGGCCCAGTTCCCCAACCTGACGCTCTTTACTGTCAAGGATCTGGAAGGAGATTGGGACAAGGCACAGAAGAAGCACTTCGCCCAGGGCGGATCGTTTGACCAGATTTACCAGCCGGGCCGCTAAGAGACACAGGCCCCTGTGACAACAGATAGGAGTACCACGATGAACAAGATCCTTCTGGTTCCCGGTCTGCACAATAGTGGGCCGGATCACTGGCAGAGCCGCTGGCACCAGCAATTTCCCCAGTGGCAGAGAATGATGGGTCTGCCCTGGGACAAGCCGGATCTCACGGTCTGGAGCGCCAAGCTGGCGAGCAAGCTCAGGAGCCGGCGCAGCCGGGTCCACCTGGTCGCCCACTCCTTCGGCGCTCTGACGGCCATCGCTGCCGCCAGACTGCAACCAGACAAGGTCTCCTCCATCTTCATCGTTGCCCCTGCCGATCCTGCCCGTTTCGGTATCCCGGATCAGGTGTTGGCGGGGTCCATCAAGGTCTCTGCCCAGTTGATCGCCAGCCGCAATGACCCCTGGATGAGTTTCGAGCGGGCAGAGTTCTGGAGCCGGCAGTGGCAGGTGCCGTTGTTCGATGCGGGGGAGGTGGGCCATATCAATGCCCAGTCCGGCCATGGGGAGTGGCACCAGGGCCTCGCTTTGCTCGGCACCCTATACCGCCGTGCCGAAATGGTGGTGGAGCCTGCTCCTGCCGAGTGGAGCAAGCAGGCCGCACTCAGTTTTCGATGAGGGCGCCTCGGATTGTCTCGGCACGATTTCCAGACAGGCTGGCAACTTGGCCAGTGTGACTGACTTTGCATGTTCCCGGTTTTACCGCTCCGTCTTTTAGGTCTTTTATTTATATAAAAGACCTTTTTTTATGCTTATCGCTCTAAAAGCCTTGTTCCACCATTGTTAGATAAAAAAGTGCTTAGCAAAGGCATTATTGGTGTTTGTTGTCCCTGGCCGGGTAATCCCCCCGAAAAACCAGGGTGCTCATAAGTAGAATTTTCCCGTACCTTGAACGCAGGAGGTTCTACATGAAAACATCACGCTTTAGCGATACCCAGATCATCGCCATCCTCAAACAAGCTGAGGCTGGAGCTCCCGTCCCGGAGCTCTGCCGCGAGCATGGCATCAGCACGACCACCTTCTACAAGTGGCGTTCCAAATTCGGGGGGATGGATGCCTCCCTCATGGCTCGACTCAAGGAGCTGGAGGACGAAAACCGCCGCCTCAAGAAGATGTACGCCGAGGAGCGCCTCAAGGCAGAGATCATCACCGAGGCCATGGCAAAAAAGTGGTAACGCCATCTGCCCGCCGGGAGATGGCGACCAAAGCCGTGACTCACTACGCCATATCCATCCGTCTGGCTTGCCGGATCTTCAAGGTCAGTGAAAGCTGCTATCGCTATCAGCCCGTGCTGGTCGATGAAAACCAGGAAATTGCCGATTGGCTGCTACGTATCACGGCCAGCCAGCGCAACTGGGGCTTCGGGTTATGCTTTTTGTACCTGCGCAACGTCCAAGGCTTTGGCTGGAATCACAAACGGGTATACCGGATCTATCGGGCGCTGGAGCTCAATCTGCGGATAAAACCCAGGAAACGGTTGGTTCGGGCTAAGCCAGAGCCGTTGGCGGTTCCCGACCAGCCTAATCAGTGCTGGTCGATGGACTTTATGCATGACCAGCTCAGCGATGGCCGCTCGGTGCGGCTGTTTAATGTGATCGATGACTTCAATCGTGAAGCGCTGTGCATCGAGGTGGATTTCTCCTTACCCGCCTCACGAGTCAAACGGGCGCTGGAGCAGGTGATCACGTGGCGAGGTAAGCCCGCCATTATCCGATGTGACAATGGCCCGGAATACATCAGCGAAGAGCTCAAGCGATGGGCGAAACAGGAGGGGATAACCCTGGGCTATATCCAGCCAGGAAATCCGCAGCAGAATGCCTACATCGAACGTTTTAACCGCACGGTGCGCTACGACTGGCTGGGCCATTACCTGTTTGAGTCACTGAATGAACTACAGGAGTTTGCCACGAACTGGCTGTGGGTTTATAACCATGAGCGGCCCAATATGGCGCTGGGTGGCTACACGCCGAAACAGCGTCTGGCACAGGCCGCATGACCTCTACTTTTGAATGCCCCTAAAAATGGGGGGATTACC